>DASWXL010000119.1:0-34933 GCA_036405495.1 Sphingobacteriaceae bacterium
GGGTTTTATCGTACCGTCTTACGATCTTAAGACTATCAAACCAAGTTTTTACGACAAAAAAATTGATAATCGTTGTTTTTTTTTGCAGATCATATAATTTTTTTTACAAATGACCTTTCGATTTAATGGAGAAAAAATAAAAATTGCTTTATATTAAAGCCCTTAACCCGGCGAATGAGTTTTTTAGAGACGGCCGATAGTAATTCCGGGGCTTGTAAAATTAAACTAACCATCCATTCTTGATGAAGGCTCTGCAAACCGCTGACTATCTCGTTTTCCTCTTCTATTTTGTTATTGTCGCTGCTTACGGGTTATGGATATATCGACGTAAAAGGTCGGCGACCTCGGATTCCAAAGATTATTTCCTCGCTGAAGGATCGTTGACCTGGTGGGCAATTGGCGCATCACTTATTGCGTCAAACATTTCTGCCGAGCAGTTTATCGGTATGAGCGGATCAGGTTTTAAGATGGGACTGGCTATCGCCACCTACGAATGGATGGCCGCAGCGACTCTTTTGATCGTTGCTATTTTCTTTATGCCCGTATATCTTAAGAATAAGATCTACACCATGCCGCAGTTTTTGCATCAACGGTATAACGGAACGGTTGCAATGATCATGGCGGTATTCTGGTTGTTGCTGTACGTCGTGGTAAATCTTACTTCTATACTATACTTAGGTGCTCTTGCGGTAAATAGTGTATCGGGCATCAGTCTGGAAATCTGCATGTACGCGCTTGCTGCTTTCGCGATTTTTATCACGCTTGGCGGGATGAAAGTGATCGGCTATACTGATGTGATCCAGGTCTTCTTCTTGATTCTGGGAGGATTAGGAACCACATATCTGGCGTTGAATCTGGTAGCGGAAAATTATGGCACAGAAGGCGTAATTGCAGGATTTAACCTGATGACGTCTAATGCCACAGATCATTTCCATATGATCCTTGCGCAGGAAAATCCTAATTACCTGGATCTGCCGGGGCTTACTGTTCTGCTAGGGGGGATGTGGATCGCTAATCTGAATTATTGGGGATGTAATCAGTATATAACGCAGCGTGCTTTGGGGGCGGATCTGAAAACCGCGCGCAACGGTTTGTTGTTCGCTGCATTTCTGAAGCTCCTGATGCCGGTAATCGTCGTGCTTCCCGGTATTGCAGCTTATGTGTTATATAATCAAAATGTATTTACTACAGAGATGTTGCAGGATAACGAAATTAACCCTGATCGTGCTTATCCGGTATTGTTGAACCTTCTTCCTGTCGGCTTAAAGGGCCTGTCTTTTGCGGCACTAACGGCTGCTGTTGTGGCTTCGCTGGCTGGTAAAGCCAACAGCATTTCGACTATTTTTACGCTTGACATTTATAAAAAGAAAATCAACACGGAAGCATCCGAACAACGTATGGTGGTTGTTGGCCGATGGGTTATCGTCATCTCAATGCTCCTTGCCGTTTTTATTGCACCGCATCTTGGAATCGATAGAAAGGGCGGTTTTCAATTCATTCAGGAGTACACAGGCTTTGTATCTCCCGGCGTATTTGCCATGTTCCTTTTGGGCTTTTTCTGGAAAAGGACAACTTCCAGCGCGGCACTCTTTGCTACGGTGGGTGGGTTTTTATTATCCGTAGTATTCAAGCAACTGCCTCAATGGGTTAACCTGGAATTCTTGTATGAGGCCGGATTTTCAGTTCCGGCGAAGCAACCGGACGGCCAGGTGCTATACGAAATTCCGTTTTTGGATCGTATGGGCTTCGTATTCATTATTTGTGTCATCGGGATGGTCGTCATAAGCTTAATAGAGAACATGCGTGGCGTTAAGACAAAAGGTCTCGAGATAGAAAAGAAAATGTTTCGTATGGCACCGGGTTTTGCGGTGGGGGCACTGATCGTTGTCGGTATTCTGGTAGCGCTTTATACGATATACTGGTAATGCGATGTGTTAACATTTCCCAGGGGCAGTCCTTTAGTAGTCGTCATTAATCTATTCTCTTTTTGCTGAAGATGTAAACTTTTCAGACAAACAACAGTTAACAGATAAATCATTTCTTGTTGTCGTAATTGATTTATATGAGGAAACTGTTACTTCTGTTAAATTTCTTCTTAATATCTTTTAGCAGCTTTGCTCAGGCACCTGTTATTTCTTCCTTTGATCCGGTTACAGCGACCGCCGGAACAACTGTAGCAATATCTGGTACGGATTTTTCTGATGTAACTTCCGTCAGTTTCGGTGGTATACCTGCTTCGTCTTTTACGGTCAATTCATCAACATCGATTACTGCAATTGTTGCTTCCGGCGGCAGCGGAGAAGTTGCCGTAACAGCAGCAGGAGGAACCGCTATACTAGCAGGATTTACTTATACAGATGTCGTCACCTTAACAAAAGCAGCCGACGGAGCCGAACCAGCAACCAATGCCCGTTTTACCGTTGGTTTTCCCGCCGGGGTGATGAGCTCTGCCGAAACCACGGTTACCTATACGGTCGGCGGCAGCGCCGATTCGGGCAGTGATTATGCGGCATTGAGCGGCACGGTTACCATTCCCCCCAATACCCCTGCTGTTGATATCGAGATCGATGTGATTGCCGATCAGCTTATCGAAGGGAATGAAACGGTAGAGTTGACATTGGACGGGGCGAGTAACGAACTGGCGACCCTGACGGTTAATACCGGTACGGTCAGTGCCGGTATTGTTGACGATAATTCGACCTCCGTGATGATCAGTTTAACAAAAGCAGCCGACGGAGCCGAACCAGCAACCAATGCCCGTTTTACCGTTGGTTTTCCAGCCGGGGTGACTAGCTCGGCAGAAACAATAGTTAATTATACCATTGATGGAACGGCAGCGAATGGCACAGACTATACCACCATTCCGAACAGTATAACCATCCCTTCAGGATCAAGTTTTGCCAATATTGATATAGTTCTCATTGACGATCGGGTGATCGAAAGCCTTGAGACAGTTGAGCTGACCTTAACATCAGCCAACACGGGCTCCATGGAATTAACGGTTACTCCATCCGGGGCAGTAGCTGCAGATATTACTGATGACGATAATACCAGTACAAACAATACCGTTTCGTTGACGAAGTTATCAGACGGAGGGGAGGGGGGAACTGGTCCGCAGTTTATGGTCAGCTTTCCTGGAGGCATTACAAGGGCGCAACCCACGACAATACTTTATACAATCGGCGGAGAGGCAGCCAACAGTATCGATTTTACGACTCTTCCTGGAAGCGTACTTATACCGGCCGGATCTAACTCTGCAGTAATTGATATATCTGTGATTAATGACCAGGTGATCGAAGGAACTGAAACCGTCGAATTGACTCTCAGTACAGAAACAATAGGAGTGTCTGTAAGTCCCGGTGGTCCAGTGCCAGCCAACATTACAGATGATGACGATACACCTTCAAACAGAAGCATCAGCTTAGCTAAAATACAGGATGGCGCCGAGTCCACGGCCAATGTGATCTTCAGAATGCAATTCCCACCAGGCATCGCCAACTCTGTCGATACCACGTTAAATTATATTCTGGGGGGCAGCGCAATACCGGGCGTTGATTTTTCCGACCCTTCAGGAAGCGTTACTATCCCTGCGGGCGACAATTCGGTAGATATAATTGTTGAAATGATCGATGAGCAACTGATGGAGGCGACAGAAACCGTTACACTGGCGTTACAGTCAGCTCCTGAAGTATTAGTTTCCGCAAATATCGTTGACGACGACAACACGCCAGTAAATAATAGGCTAAATTTAGTGAAAGAGGAGGACGGATTAGAGTCATCGGCAAATGCAAAATTCCGTATAAGCTATCCGCCTGGAATATCAAGTTCCCTAAATACAATCGTGAAATACGACGTCGGTGGTAGCGGGACTGCGGGAGCAGATTATATATCCTTTCCCGATAGTGTTGTCATTCCTGCCGGAGCCAACTCCGTTGATATTGATGTTGTACTCATCAATGACCAGCAGATCGAAGACGCAGAGACGCTTGAAATAGCAATGTTAAGCGCACAAAACGTGTTAGCCGAACAATCGGTTTCAACTACTCCCGTTGCTGCAAGCCTGTCTGATGACGATAACACGACTGCGAATAATCTTATCACGTTAACCAGTCTGTCGGACGCTTCAGAGCCGGCCCTAAATTCCCGCTTCACAGTTAGCTTTCCACCGGGAATATCCAGCAGTGTCCCAACAGTAGTCAATTACCGCTATGCAGACAGTATAACGGCAACGCCGGGTGCCGATTTTACCTCACTCCCTGGCTCCGTAATCATCCCGGCGGGACAAAATTCAGCAAATATTGATGTGGCGATCCTCAATGATCAGGTGATAGAGGGTAATGAAACAATAGCACTCACTTTGACCTCAGTTAACAATGGGCTGTGGTCAATGACCCATTCACCGGAAGTTGTAACCGCAAATATTGGCGACGACGATAACGCCTCTGCAAATACCATTACATTGACCAGGGTCGCCGACGGTGGTGAGGCCGGCTCCAATGCCCGGTTTTTGGTCAGTTTCCCGCCCGGCATCACTTCGATCTTACAAACTACCGTCAATTATACAACAGGAGGAACCGCGACCGAAGGTGAAGATTATTCGCCGCTTTCGGGTGCGGTCGTTATCCCGGCCGGTGTCAACTCAGCAGTCATTGACGTAACTGTAAATAACGATCAGATCATCGAAGGCGATGAAGCAGTCGCTCTCAACCTGGTTTCCGCGACGAATCTGTTGTCAGCCATGACGGTGAGTCCGGGAACTCCTGTGATGGCCACTATTAGTGATGATGATAATTCGGCCGCGAATTCCGTTGTTACATTAACGAAAATTGCCGATGGAGCAGAACCCGAGACCAATGTCGGTTTCAATGTCAGCTTTCCTTCCGGGATCACGAGTTCAGTTCCCACGGTAGTCAAGTACGTAAGAGGAGGAACAGCAATAAATGGTACAGATTATAGTGCTTTACCCGACAGCGTAATTATTCCGCCCGGTGCAAATTCGGCTAACATCGAGGTGTCTGTTTTAGATGATCAAATGATCGAAATCTCAGAAACAGTTACACTGACTCTATCATCAGCTCATAACAACGTGTCGCCAATGGCGGTACTGCCTGTAACATCTGTAATAGCTAATATTACAGATGATGAGAGTGTTGCACCCAATACTATTATTCTAACGAAAGTTTCTGACGGAGCAGAACCAGATTCACATGCGAAGTTCAGAGTAATGTTTCCAGTTGGTATCACTAGCTCTGTTACGACTGTTGTAAACTATACAGTTAGCGGAACAGCCATAAACGGCATGGATTACAGAACCTTGTCAGGAACGGCGATAATTCCCGCCGGAGCTAATTCAGCTGACATCGATGTGATTCTCATCGACGATCAATTGATTGAAAGACCTGAAGCGGTTGAGTTAACGCTTATGTCGGTGAGTAATAGTTTGATCGCACTGACGATGAGTCCCGTCACCCCTGTTATAGCTCATCTTGCGGATAACGATATCCCGACCATTACTTCGATTTCGCCGCTTAGCGGCGAAATCGGCGCTACAGTTATGATAACCGGATCTCATTTTAGTTCAAATCCTGCGAACAACATAGTATATTTTGGTGCGGTAAAAGCTCCGGTGTCGGCGGCAAGCTCCACATCCCTTACGGTTTCAGTACCGGCAGGCGCATCGTTCAGTCGGGTAACAGTAACCTGCGATAGCCTTACAGCATATTCCAATGAGTTCTTCAATGTTACTTTTCCAAACGAGGGAGGCGTTTCGTCGGCCACATTCTCAAACACGTTCGATTACTCTTCACCCGGTTTCCCCGTTAACGCAGGTATGAGTGACAGCGATGGAGACGGCAGGGCAGATATTTTTGTGGCGAACTCCGCAATTAATACGATATCTGTGTTAAAGAACGATGGATCCGGCACAGGGATCTCATTCGCTTCAAAAGCTGATCTTACTACCGGTCCGTCGCCGGGCAACATTATGTTGACAGATTTTGACGGTGACGGAAAGCAAGATATCGCCGTTCCTAACTTTAATTCAGGTAACGCTGGTAGCGTCTCTCTATTTAGAAATAATAGCGCAAATGGCAATGTTTCGTTTTCAACGAAAATTGATTACAGCACCGGAAACGGGTCAACTGCGGTATCTTCGGGAGATCTTGATGGCGACGGAAAGCCGGACATGATCGTCTCGAGCGGAAATTCGGGGGCCTTTTCAATCTTCAGAAACAGCAGTATGAATGGTGAGATATCTTTTGAGCCCAAAATAGACATCGCCGCAACTGGGCATCCCGAAAATATTTTTGTTAATGACTTCGATGGCGATGGGAAACCTGATCTGGCAATTCCCAATTTTAGCGCCAACACGGTGTCAATCTATAGAAATAATAGTACGGGTTCGCTGATTTCTTTTGATTCAGCCGTAGATTTCAGCACCGAGGTTAACCCAACGGGGGTAGCTGTAGCCGATTTCGATGGGGATGGGAAGAATGATCTTGTGGTGTTGAACTCAGGGAGTAACAGTTTATCGGCATTTAAAAACAACAGCGATAAGGGCAATATTTCCTTTCTTAGGCAGGCTACGTATAAGACTGGCTCCGGCCCTTCCGGTCCGGCAACAGGCGATCTTAACGGTGACGGAAAACCAGACCTTGCTGTTGCGAACTTCAGCTCAAACACCGTTTCGATTTTCATGAACAGTAGCGGTTCTGATTCAGTAGCCTTTACTCAGCCTATTGATGTTCCAACGGCAAGTATGCCAAATGATGTTTTAATTGCTGATGCCAATAATGACGGATTACCTGATCTGATCGTTCCTTCAGGAGCGGGAATAGTGTCTGTTTTTAAAAATACGGCCAGCGGACCGAGTATTACAGGCGTTTCTGCAGCCATTGTCTGTCCGGGGTCCGTAGTTACTATCACCGGAGCCAATCTGGGAGGCGCCACAGTGGTTATGTTCGGAGGAACGCCGGCGGCTTCTTTTTCCGTTGTTTCATCGACGACTATCAGGGCAGTAGCAGGCTCGGGAACTTCGGGCAATGTAGAGGTGATAACCCCGGGCGGGACAGCCACGTTCCAGGGAATGACCATCACGCCCGTACCGGCTATTATTGCTGATGGTTCTACAACCTTTGCGCCTGGCGGGACGGTTCTTTTGTCTGCGTCTACAGGTAACGGATATATATACAGATGGAGAAGAGATGGAACGGTGATAGATGGGGCTACGAGTCAGAATTACACCGCTACCCAAAGTGGCTCCTATTCAGTTGAGATCGTTATTTCAGATTGTAGTACGGTTTCCGAACCGACTTTGGTAAATGTTGTTTTCGGCCTGCCTCCAACAAACTTCAAAATATCGTCAACAAGTGAGACCTGCAGAACGAGCAACAATGGCTCAATAGCAATAGCGGCTGTTCAAACCCTGAATTATACAGCAACGTTATCAGGACAAGGAATCAATCTTTCTAACAACTTTACCTCATCAACGGAGTTCACAGGACTTTCTGCCGGAAGTTACAGAGTTTGTATAACTGTAGTAGGGCAGACCGGGTATGAACAGTGTTATGACATGGTGGTTACGGAACCCAGGGATCTTGCTGTTTATACGTCCGTGGACAAAACCGCCAAGAGTGTCAGCCTTGATCTGGAAGGGGGCAGCGTTTACAAGGTCGAGTTGAATGGTAAGATCTTCAACACTACCGGACAGCAAATTACTTTACCACTGCTTCCCGGAAACAACTGGCTGAGGGTTTCAACCGATAAAGTATGCCAAGGGGTAGTGGAGAAAATTATTACGGTTTCGCCGGATGTGTTGGTTTACCCTAATCCCTTTGAGGATAAGCTGAATATCGGGCTGGATACCAGGAGCGTACAAAAAGCAGGAGTTGAAATCCGGAATCTGCAAGGCAAGCTGGTCTACTCCGGTCAGCATACAAGTGATCTCAGAGGTATTCAGCTGGATCTTCCGGAGATGGTAAAAGGTGTTTACCTCCTCAAACTTTCGTTTAACGGGACAGAAACGATCTATAAAATAATGAGAAAATGAAAATCAGACGATTAATAGTATTGCTGGTTTTTTCAGTTGTCAGCTGCCAGAGCGATGCTCCGCCACCACCGGCCATACCGCCGGCCAGGGCTTTACTGATCTTTCCGGAGCAGAATGCCGTTTGTACAGAAGGAACGGTTATTTCTGCGACGCAGAGCGCCATTGTCTTCACCTGGAATAGTTCTGCAAATACTGATATTTACGAGGTAACCATCAAGAATCTGACTACAGGCCTGACTTCGACACATGTTGCAACCGAGCCGCGACTTGAGATAACGCTTAGCAGGAATGCGCCCTATTCGTGGTTTGTAGTTTCCAAATCATACCAGGTTGGTACAACAACAAAAAGTGACGTTTGGAAATTTTATAATGCCGGTCCTGGAATCATATCATATGCACCATATCCTGCAGAGATAATCTTTCCGGTGATTGGCCAGCAAATAGATGCTCCAGACGGTACAGTTACTCTCGATTGGACCGGAGCGGATGCTGATGAAGACCTTATGGGCTTCGATATATATTTTGGCACAACAACGTCGCCGGCTCTGCTGAAGTCTGATCATCCGGAAAGTAATGTACCGGTCGCTGTAACTGCAGGCCAAACCTACTATTGGCGAATAATTACAAAAGATGCTCAAGGCAATACCTCAAATTCAGGATTATATCAGTTTAGAGTAAACTGAGGACTGGCAGACGATATTAAATTAGTGCAAACCAATTTCATTTCCTCATGTTATTAAGCTAAGAGTTCTGATATAATTGATAAAATTATTGAAAGAACCAAACCCATTAGCAAGTAAAGTTGCTAATGGGTTTTTTGCTTTAAGGCAGCTCCGGCCAAACTTTATTTTCGAAGCAAAGTTCTATTACTGATCAGCATCTAAGCAATGAATAAACTCTTCAGAGCGCTCATAGCCGGATACGGGGCTAAAAAACTTGGCGGAGGTTGCCTCTCAACCGTCGTAATATTTGTCTTGATCTATTATGCTTTGGGTTATTGCAATTGATTTCGTCTGTCGATAACGAGTCACCGCATCTTCATGTTATCTTATTTTTCGGTCCGTACAAATAGAGAGGTCTCGGATTCTCTGATTTTTGAGATTGTCGCCGAAGGAATCGCATTGCAGTATTCCGGATCCAATATTCGGCATTACAGAAATAGTAAGGTTTCTCAGAAGGTGACACCGATCATCATGAAAAGTCCATGGCCACCCCGAAGCATATATTTTTACAAACGCAGGCAAAGAAAGCCGGGTCAGACGACAAAAAATCGTAATATTGCAGTGTCTTTTGCCAGGGCAGCCAGACTCCGTAGCTCAGCTGGTAGAGCAACTGACTCTTAATCAGTGGGTCGAGAGTTCGAATCTCTCCGGGGTCACAGCAAGCAGTTATACTAATTAGTATAGCTGCTTTTTTTTTGCGCGTGTCTGAACTTGAATTTCCTATTCAACAATTAGTTTGCTTTAAGACAATTAGTTTGTTAAGCGAGCCGCAGATTAGGGTAACTCAGAGTAAAGTGAAAAAAATAACAAACATTCAAACCCTTACCAACCTTCTAAAATAGTATCAGATCAACGGAGGATGTGTTATGGGAAAAGCAGTAATTGGAATTTTTGACAGCGCAACAGAGGCGCAGGATGCCGTACGGCAATTAGAGAACCGCGGTATAACCCGGGATCACGTGGACATTACCGAAAGAACGATTATGGATACAGATCGCGACGAAGGCATAGGTGAAAGTATCAGCAATTTTTTCAGTAACTTATTCGGAAACGATGATAGTGCCCGGAATTATTCAGAAGTAGCGAAAAAAGGTTGTACCGTTACGGTATATACAGATACACATAATGAGGCAGAGGATGTTGCGGATATCCTTGATGATTGTGGAGCTATCGATGTGGATGAAAGAGCAAGCCAGTACCGTAGCGGAATGGGGCCTAACGTCAGTAACCCGCGTATGACGACTGGTAGCTCACAAACTCCAGGAATGGAAACGGACATGACGCCAGGCGATATCTCTGCCGGACGTACCGCATACGGACAGTCAGCCAACCGAAGCACAGGCGGAAGCGAAAGGATCCATCAGCGAAGCCGGATATTTGACAGCCCACAAAACCTCGGAAGAATGGGCTCCGGCAGAACGGCACCCGGCCGGGGAAATCCCGGACAAACGGATTATGATCCTACACTATAAATACATTCGGCAGCTCTCAGGCTGCCGATTTTTTGTTTGCTGCTGATGCATAGTCCTGCAAAGCATCATACAGTGCCTGGCAGGCAATATAATCTTCCTTTTCTTCCAGTTTTTTTAATGTCTTCTCAACCAGCGAGATCTTCCCGTTGGAGATATCAGTATCAGCACCGATCCTGAATACAATGTAGTGCTGTGTGGTTCTTAAATCCTTTTCTAATCTCATCATAACCATCTTTGAACTCATCCAATTATTACGTGCCACGGGGAGAAAGGGTTACATAACCGGCATGAAATAAAAAAGCCGCCCGGGTGGGGCGGCTTTTAAGAATAGTTATTTCTCGTTATGCCAGTGCATAGAGTTCTTCACGTTGTTGTTTTACCGCTTCACTGTTGATGTATTCGTCATACGTCATTAGCTTATCGATGATACCGCCCGGCGTTAGTTCTAAAATACGGTTGGCCACTGTTTCGGTTAACTCGTGGTCGCGCGATGTGAAGAGAATAGTGCCACGAAAATCGTTCATTCCATTATTTAAGGCCGTTATCGATTCCAGGTCGAGGTGGTTGGTTGGCTCATCGAAAAGTAACAGGTTAGCCTGCTGTAGCATCATTTTTGAGAACATGCAACGCATTTTTTCACCTCCGGAGAGCACCGAGCTTTTCTTCAGGACCTCTTCGCCCGAGAAAAGCATCCTTCCCAGGAAACTGCGGATAAACTGCTCGTCTTTTTCACTCTCCGAATAGTCGCGCAGCCAGTCGATCAAATTCAGGTCCTTACCCAGAAAATACTCTGAGTTGTCAGCGGGGATATCTGCTATGTTGATTGTGACACCCCATTTAAAAGAGCCCGAATAATCGCTATCCCTGCCTGTCAGGATTTCATAGAAAGCTGTGGTTGCAAGGCTGTTTTGTGATAAAATGGCAATTTTATCACCTTTGTTTACCATGAAGTCAATATTGGAGAACAAAAGTTCGCCGTTCAGCTCCTTGCGCAGTTTTTCAACCTGAAGGATCTGATCTCCAGCTTCGCGGCCCTGATTATTGAACATGATGGCCGGATATTTTCTGTTCGAAGGTTTGATTTCTTCCAGGTTGATCTTGTCCAACGCTTTCTTCCTGCTGGTTGCCTGTTTAGACTTGGAGGCATTGGCGCTAAAGCGGCGGATAAACTCCTGAAGTTCTTTAACTTTTTCCTCCATTTTTTTGTTCTGATCTGCGCGTTGACGCAATGCCAACTGACTTGATTCATACCAGAACGAGTAGTTTCCGGTATAGATTGTCATTTTTCCAAAGTCAATATCTACTACATGTGTACAAACGGCATCCAGAAAGTGGCGGTCGTGAGAAACAACCAGAACGATGTTTTCATAACCGGCCAGGAAATCCTCAAGCCATGAGATCGTGTTAATGTCAAGGTCGTTGGTGGGCTCGTCCAGGATCAAAATATCCGGGTTGCCAAACAATGCTTGTGCAAGTAACACCCGCACCTTCTGATTTCCGTCAAGTTCGTTCAGTAATTTATAGTGTGCATCCTCTTTAATACCCAGATTACTTAACAAAGTTGCTGCATTGTTTTCCGCGTTCCAGCCATCCATTTCCGCAAAGACGTTTTCAAGCTCACCTGCCCGTTCACCGTCCTTTTCGGTAAAGTCTTCTTTGGCATACAATGCATCTTTCTCCTTCATTACGCTGTAAAGTTCCTTATGGCCCATTAAAACGGTTTCAATCACCGGGAATTCATCAAATTCATAGTGATTTTGCTTTAGAACGGCCATGCGTTCGCCGGGGGTAAAAGCAACCTGGCCGGAGGTCTGATCAACTTCGCCGGTTAAGATCTTCAGGAATGTTGATTTTCCGGCGCCGTTCGCGCCAATGATCCCATAACAGTTTCCCTGGGTGAATTTAAGATTAACATCCTCAAAGAGAGTGCGTTTTCCGTAGCGTAAAGAAAGGTTGGATACTGTAATCATGCTTTGTAAATTGAGGCGCAAAGGTACTGATTTTCAGTTTTTCTGAGAAGCTAACCCGAGAATATATGTAAGTTTGACCATGACGTTACATTAAACAACCGCTGCAGTGAAGGAAGTAGTATGATTTTCGATGTGTTAACCGGTTTTTGTTATGCCTGAAGAGGAACTTTTAAAACTGCTCGAGGGCACGATGAACAAAACCAGGGTGCAAGAGTTGGCCGAAGTGGCTGTATTGGTTGACTCGGTGAGCGATCTGCTTGAACTTACTTTTTATACGAAGCGTGAGATTGCGTTTCGTGCCGCATGGGTTCTTGAGCACCTCGCCTCATTGGAAACAGACCGGTTCACGGAACACGTTCCGGATTTTTTGGAAAGATATCTGAAACAGGGAAATCAGAGTTGCCGCCGTCATTATACAAAGATCCTGATGCTGCTGCTGAAAAGAAGAAACAGTGTCGCACTGAATAACACAGGCGTGATAGATGCCACCTTTGAATGGCTGATCGATCCGCAAACACCTGTCGCCGTTAAGGTGAATTGTCTCGATATCCTTTTTATGTTGCAAAATCAATACGATTGGATAGCTGATGAATTAACAGCCCAGATCGAGTTCTTTCTTAAAGACGGGAGCCCGGCTATGCAGACCCGCGGTAAAAAAATATTACGGCAATTTAAAGACGCGAACCAATAGTAATTTTATTACCACCTCGCATCTTTGAACTTCACAGGATCAAAAACTTCCGCCGGAATATGTTCAGGAAATTTCATGTTAAAGTACCGTTCCACGAAAACCGTATCGACCGGATTTTTAAATACCATTTCCGTTGCTACCCAATGATTATCGATTTGCCGGTAGTCATTGAAATGAACGTCGCGAACTGCTCCCGCATTGTTTTTAATTGCGCGGATTACCCATTGGTTTTTTGTATCGATCCAGAACTGTGAGGAACTTGTATCGGCGGGATTGTCAGTGCCTACAACCATTACGTCAGAGTTCCTAAATCTTATATTGTAGATCTTTCTTAGGTCGTAGCCCATCTCACTGAGTTTCATAGCGGTTATCTGCGGCTCATTGAAGTAAATGTCAAAACCCAGCAACGCTAAGAAGTTGGTTTCGCGTTTTTTCGTTTTTAAAACACCGGACTGGAAGGTATATACTGAATCGTTGACGTAGATTACACCATTGTTGGTTTCGAAGCCGTTGAAACGAATATGCAGGTTTCCCGGGCTGCTTAAAACTTCCTGCCATACATCCGTTCTGACCACTTTGCCATTATTGTAAAAGATGGCTTTTTGTTCAAATACAAAATTCTGATACCACTTCCCTTTCCACTGATTGTACATTGTGGCGACTGCTTTTTCACCTGGCAGGGCCGTATTTAATGAAAAAGCGCTGAGCATGAACCCTAGAGTTATTAAAAGCATTATGCTCTTAACATAAAAAGCAAATTTACGCATAGCCGACGATACGATTTACCACAATGTTAGTAAAAAGCATCGACGGAAACTGATTGAAATTCAACTTTCGAAATTGTCCGCTATAGTCGGTTATATCTTTCGAATGCTGCCCCGGGACGAGTTAGCCAATTTTCTTATTTTTGCCGCCAATGGCTATAAATACAATACTTCAGGAAAGAAGCAACCACAGTTGCGAACTATGCGGGAAAAAAGACGATAACTTTATTGCTTATGTCGTACCTCCCAAAACTGATGAAAGCAATGATCATCAGGTTGTGTTATGTGAGGAGTGTCATGGACACATCAAAGCTGGAAACTATAATAATACACATCACTGGCGTTGTCTGGAAGGAAGCATCTGGAGTGAGGTTCCAGCCGTTCAGGTCCTTTCGTATAAGATACTCTCGAAGTTGAATTCTGAAGAATGGGCGATGGATACCATGGAGTCAGTGTATCTGGATGAAACCCTTGTTGAATGGGCAAACGCGGAAGATGCACTCGAAGCAGAAAAGGTAATTCATAAAGACTGTTTCGGCGTAGTACTGGAATCGGGAGATACGGTTGTCTTAACGCAAAATCTAAACGTTAAAGGGACCAATTACATTGCACCGAAGGGAACAATTGTACGGAAGATCAGGTTGGTGAGTGACCATGCAGAACAGATTGAAGGAAAGATAAACAACGACACGATCGTTATCCTGACGAAGTTTGTTCGCAAGTCAGTTTAGTCAACTTTCTTTTCCACCACCATTCCAAGCGGGTCGAACAGGATGATATAATCGGGATACCCCTCAAGCTCTACTTCATATTGAATCAGGTCGTTCTTTTCGATCTTGTCAATCTCATGGATCTGATGGTTGGGGTATTCGGTTTTCAGGACGTCCTGAATATAAAAAGGCAGATCAGTTTCTTTTATTTCATACTTGAGGAGGCTGATTTCGCCACTGGACTTAACTTCGGCATAGTGACGGCTATTTTCGTATTTGAAAACAACGGAGTAGCCGTTTTCACCTGATACATTCCATATCCAGTCGCTGGCAGTGCCAAACCGCTGGTTGAACGCTGCTTTTGTATTTGTTGGAATGATATCCGGATTTACAGCCTGTGCTTTAGCAACTGCTGTCCAGCAGATAAAGGGCAGGAAGACCAGTATATTTTTCATTCTTTGATTTTGTGCATTAACAATTTTGAACATTGCACAGTTTCTTATTTCAATATAAAATCATCTTTTAACTGGAGTTTTACCACTAATTTTTTACTTTGGGAGGTAACAAAAGATAACGATTGAGCTCTATTGGATATGAAAACAAACCATGAAATTGATTACCGCATTTTCGGCGAAGAAATGCAATATGTAGAAGTTGAACTTGATCCGCAGGAGACAGCAATCGCCGAAGCCGGTTCTTTTATGATGATGGAGGATGGCATTCAGATGCAGACCATTTTTGGGGACGGCAGTCAGCAACAACAGGGTATTCTGGGAAAGCTGTTCAGCGCCGGTAAGAGGTTACTGACGGGTGAAAGTTTATTTATGACCGCATATTCCAACGTTGCAGGCGGGAAAAAAAAAGTCAGCTTCGCGTCTCCCTATCCGGGAAAAATTATTCCGCTGGACCTTTACGAATTAGGCGGACGGATCACCTGTCAGAAAGATGCATTTTTATGTGCTGCCAAGGGGGTAAGCGTTGGTATCGAGTTCCAACGCAGGTTAGGAACAGGATTATTTGGCGGCGAGGGTTTCATTATGCAGAAACTGGAAGGTGATGGGATGGCGTTTGTTCACGCAGGCGGTCATGTGGTTGAAAAGACGCTTCAGGCTGGTGAACTGCTGAAGATCGATACCGGCTGTATTGTGGCCTTTACACATGGTGTAGATTATGATATTCAGTTCGTAGGCGGAATCAAGAATACAATTTTCGGCGGTGAAGGAGTTTTCTTCGCCACGCTTCGTGGCCCTGGTAAAGTATGGATCCAATCGCTTCCGATCAGCAGGCTAGCGAGCCGCATCCTTGCATATGGTACTTATAACCGGAAAGAGGAAGGAAGTATTCTTGGTGGCCTCGGCAACTTGCTTGACGGCGATGGACGATAATTCTGTTATCACTGATTGATCGATTAGCTTTATATTTGCCTGTTAATTTTTTTCAATAGCGAATGCCCGTCAAAGGAAACCAATTCAAATCAAACGCTTTTCGTGAAGAACCAGCCACCAGATCAAGCAGGCAGTCGCGCACACCTAAGGAGAAAACGGAAATACTTCCGAAGTTCAACTTCGACACCGGGAGGGCTGTTAAAATAACCGGCCTCTTCTTTTTGGTGCTTTCACTGTATTTTTTGGTCGCCTTTACTTCCTATTTGTTTACATGGCAGGAAGATCAAAGTTATGTGCTTGACTCGAATGGCGGATGGGGGAATCTGTTCAAGACCCAGGAAGAATTAACACAGCTGGGTCTGAAGTCGCGGGTGGTGGAGAACTGGCTCGGAAAATTTGGTGCGTTATTATCGCATCAGTTCATCTACGAATGGTTCGGCGTGGCATCGTTCATCTTTATTGGCGTATTTTTCGTGATCGGATATCGCATGCTTTTTAAGGTGACCCTTTTCTCTATAACTAAAACATTCGCGTATTCGTTCTTTTTACTCGTTTTTGTTACCGTTACCGTCGCCTTCTTCCATGGATTTGTATCTGATTATCCGCATTTTCTTGAAGGGGAATTCGGCTTCTGGAGCAACAGACTGCTGCAGGCACAGATCGGGAATGCCGGAACAGCGGGTTTGCTCGGCTTTGCCGGATTAACCGCCCTGATCATCGCCTATAACATCGATTTCAGGATACCGGAGCGAAAGCGGGAACCTGAATATGATATTCCACACGTTGATGAAGAAGTCGTACTGGAAGACGAGATCAAATCTGAACCCGTAGAATTTCCTTTACGCAACAGGAGCCGCCGGGATCCTTCGCCGGTAGCGTTGGAAAAAGAGATTCAACCGGTAAACAATGGATTGAAGCAGGAGGTGCCTTTGGAGCCTGCGTTCGAGCTCCCGGCCCCGGTTGAGCCAGAGGTTTTGGTGCCGGCTGTTAGTGTTCCTCTGGAAACTGCTACACGGGTAGTTAACGACCTGACGCCGGAGGTTATCGCTGAACCGCAAAACAATGAGCCCGAATTGACCATTGAAAAAAACGAAGAAGAAAAGAAAGCGGAAGATCTGGTGGCTCAGTTTGGAACGTACGATCCGAAGCTCGACCTTTCCAGCTATAAGAACCCACCCCTGGATCTGTTGGAGAATTACGGCTCGAACAAAATATCGGTTGACGCCAATGAGCTGGAGGCGAATAAAAATAAGATCGTAGAGACGCTCAATCACTACAATATTGAGATCGATAAGATCAAGGCAACCATCGGCCCAACAGTTACTCTTTATGAGATCATTCCTGCGCCGGGTGTCCGTATCTCCAAGATCAAGAACCTAGAAGATGATATTGCTTTGAGCCTTGCTGCCTTGGGTATCCGGATAATAGCTCCGATGCCGGGTAAAGGCACTATCGGTATCGAGGTGCCCAATTCACATCCCGAGATGGTTTCTATGCGGTCGGTTCTTGCTACGGAGAAATTCCAGAATACCTCAATGGACCTGCCTATCGCTTTAGGTAAAACTATTTCGAACGAGGTCTATATTGCTGACCTGGCTAAAATGCCTCACTTGCTGGTAGCCGGTGCGACCGGTCAGGGAAAGTCGGTAGGGATCAATTCGATTCTGGTGTCTTTGCTGTACAAGATGCACCCTTCACAACTTAAGTTTGTGCTGGTCGACCCAAAGAAGGTGGAATTAACGCTTTTTCGCCAGATAGAACGCCATTTTCTGGCTAAACTCCCGGGGGAGGAAGATGCGATCATAACGGATACGAAGAAGGTTATCAATACGCTGAATTCGCTGTGTATTGAGATGGATCAGCGATATGATTTGCTGAAGAATGCACAGGTAAGGAATTTGCGGGAATACAACTCAAAGTTCATCAACAGGAAACTGAACCCCAACGACGGGCATCGCTTTCTGCCTTTCATTGTGCTCATTGTGGATGAGTTTGCCGACCTGATGATGACAGCGGGCAAAGAAGTTGAAACACCTATCGCCCGTTTGGCACAGCTCGCACGTGCTGTGGGAATTCACCTGGTGATCGCTACCCAGCGTCCTTCGGTAAATATCATTACCGGTACTATCAAAGCGAACTTCCCTGCCCGTTTGGCATTCAGGGTATTGTCAAAGATCGACTCAAGAACCATTCTTGACAGCGGTGGAGCCGATCAGCTGATCGGTAGAGGAGACATGTTGCTATCAACCGGAAGTGACCTGATCCGCCTGCAATGTGCCTTTGTGGATACACCGGAAGTAGAACGCATATCTGACTTCATTGGTTCGCAGCGCGGTTATCCTTCTGCCTGGATGCTGCCTGAATACATTGACGAAAATGGCGAAGGATCAATAAAAGATTTTGATCCCGATGATCGTGATCCGCTGTTTGAAGACGCTGCGCGGTTGATCGTAATGCATCAGCAGGGCTCCACTTCTCTGATCCAGCGAAAGTTGAAACTCGGATATAACCGTGCCGGCAGGATCATTGATCAGCTGGAAGCTGCAGGGGTCGTTGGTCCTTTTGAGGGCAGCAAGGCCCGCGAAGTGTTACTGCCTGATGATTACGCTCTGGAACAGTTTCTGGACAATTTAAATAAGAAAGATTAGTTATAGTAGGATACGTTCACATTACAGACTCCTATGAATAAGATAGTTTTTAGTCTTTTTTTACTCTTCGGTTCAGCGGTTTCCCTTTTTGCACAAACGGATACAGATGCAAAGGCGAAAGCCATCTTAGCCCAGGCGAGCAAGAAGTATAAGGCTTACGATGTCATTAAAACAGACTTCACGTTTACCGTGGAGAATCCGCAGGCAAATATCAAAGAAAGTCAGCCGGGTACTTTATACGCGAAATCCAAAGCCAATAAATTTAAGGTGATCCTCAAAGAACAGGAGTTGATCAGTGACGGCAAAAGCCTTTGGACGTGGTTGAAGAACGACAAAGAAGTGCAGGTAACAGAGGCCGACAACAGTTCAGACGCCTTAAATCCTGCCCGGATCTTTACCATACATGAGAAAGGATTCAAGTACCTTTATACAGGCGATACCAGGGCCGGTTCTAAGCTATATCATAATATCGATCTGACACCCGTTGACGGCAGGCATTCTTTTTTTAAGGTTCGTCTTCGGATCGATAAATCGACCAAACAAATAATTAATGCCGTGTTTTTTGATAAGAACGGTAATCGGTATACCTATGCGATCAGATCATTTACTCCGAATGTGAAAGTGCCGGAAACGACCTTTACTTTCGATGTTAAAAAATATCCTGGTGTAGAAGTGGTAGATCTGCGTTGACGGTAACTTGCAAAATAAGAGGGTTCAGATTTTGAGGATTTGAACCCTTTCTTTTTTTACTATTTTTGGGACTCACGATGCTTTCTTATACTCAACATACACTGGAGAAACTCGAACAACTATTCAAGGCACTTGATTATAAGGTTCGTTATGAAAAAGGAGCTTTCAAGACAGGCGCGTGTGTGCTCGAAAGCAGCCGGATAATTGTGGTGAATAAGTTTTCAAATGTAGAGAACAGGATCAACGCGCTGGCGGGGCTGATACGAACCGTCGCGGCTGATGAAACGTTGCTGGATGAAAAACAGAAGAAGCTGCTATATACCATTAAACAAACCACGCTAGACTTTTGAAAGTTACATTTCTAGGTACAGGAACCTCTCAGGGTGTGCCGGTTATAGCTTGTAGCTGTCCGGTATGCATTTCTTCAGACCCTTTCGACAAGCGGTTACGTGTTTCTGTACTGATTGAAACAGGAGGGAAGTCGTTGCTGATCGATTGCGGTCCTGATTTCAGATATCAGATGCTGCGGGCGGGCGTCAAACATCTGGATGCTATTTTATTTACTCATGAGCATAAAGATCACGTAGCGGGTCTGGATGATGTGCGCGCATTTAACTATCGCACTCAACAGGCGATCGACGTGTATGCGCACACAAGAGTGCAAAAGGCTATCAAACGTGAGTTCGAGTATATTTTTTCAGACTTCAAGTACCCAGGCATTCCGCAAGTCAACCTTCATGAGGTAACCGGTGAGCCGTTGTCGGTTATGGGCATCGCCATACAACCTATTGAGGTTATGCATTTTTTATTGCCGGTGTACGGCTTCAGGATTGGTGATTTTACCTATATAACGGATGCTAAAACGGTTCCGGCGGCGTCCAAAGATAAGATCAGGGGAACCAAAGTGCTTGTTATAAATGCACTTCAGAAAGAGAGCCATATTTCTCATTTTACGCTGCAGGAAGCACTCGATTTCGCAACCGAGATCAATGCTGAAAAAACATATCTGACACATATCAGCCACCGTATGGGAAAGCACCAGGATATTGCAGCAGATCTGCCAGGCGCTGTTGAACTGGCATTTGATGGGTTGGTGCTGGAAATATAGAGGTCATATGATCGCCTCTCCGTTGCGGAACAGTCAGGAAAAGAGGCCTTTGAAATCGATCTGCAAAAACGTGAAGGATATAGTGCATAAATAGTTTTAATAACTAACGGAAGTTTCTATATTTGCTCACCGAAAAAATCGGTAAAAGCTTGCCCAGGTGGCGAAATTGGTAAACGTTGCGGTCTCAGAAGCCGTTGGGAATTGTCCCTTGAGAGTTCGAGTCTCTCCCTGGGCACCAAGCAAGCTCTTAACTTCAGGCCCGGGTGGCGAAATTGGTAGACGCACCATCTTGAGGGGGTGGCGCCTTACGGGCGTGGCAGTTCGAATCTGCTCCCGGGCACTCCCATATTAGTTTTCAGACATTTTTTATAAAAATCTACCGTTGCTGTCCAATCCGGTGTCGGTAGGTTCGTTCAATATGTCCGGTATGTCCGGCATGTCCGGCCGCCCGAACTTTATCCGAAAAATCTTTTAAATTGGCTGTCAGCAAATGGATATGAAAATAACTGTCGCTTTTTTCTTTATGCTGTTTTGCGATGCAGCAGTATCACAGACGATTGTTCCTCTCACCTCGGGGACAAACACCAGCATCCGCGGTCTTTCCGTGGTAAATGATTCAGTAGCCTGGGTGAGTGGAAGCAACGGCTGGTCCGCACGCACGACTGACGGCGGAAAGAACTGGAAATGGCTGCAGATCAAAGGATATGAAAAGTTTGATTTTCGGGATATCGAAGCATTTTCAGCAGGCAAAGCGATCGTTGTTAATGCTGGTTCGCCGGCGGTTATTCTGCTGACGGCGGACGGCGGGGACACCTGGAAAGAAGTATACAGGAATAGTTCTCCTCATATTTTCCTGGATGGTATGGACTTTTGGAATGCCGATGCCGGCATTGTTTACGGGGATCCCATCGGTGGAATATTGCAACTTTTTAAAACGAATGACGGTGGCAAAACCTGGATAGACATCAGCCATAAGAACAGAAACACCTTAATTGAGGGCGAAGCCAGTTTTGCTGCCAGCGGTACCAATATCCGAACGTTGATGGACGGAGAATGCTGGATAGCGACGGGTGGTACCCAATCCCGCATTTTTTATTCGCCCGACTATGGTGACACGTGGCGGGTATACCCTTGTCCGATCATACAGGGAAGTTCTTCTACCGGGCCCTTCTCGATTGCTTTCCGTTCTGTTACGAATGGCGTGGCGGCAGGCGGCGACTATCTCCGGGATACCGTCACGACGAACAACTTTCTTATTACGCGGGACGGCGGAAAGACCTGGGCGGCTCCTGTTACAAAGCCTTTTGGATATCGTTCTTCGGTTGAGTTTATAACTGAGGATCACCTGGTGGCGACCGGTACATCGGGGACCGATATTTCAGTTGACGGTGGCCGCACCTGGAACAACATTTCGCCGGAGGGATTTCATGTGGTTCGCAGAGCGAAATCGGGTAAGTTACTTTTGCTTTCAGGCAGTAACGGCCGGATCGCCTGTTTGCGGTTTTAGCAAAACTTTTTTTTGTGGCGCCGCTGATACGCATTGGGGAGTTTTTTCGCCCGAACACTTTTTTTTTGCGTTTATGGTAACAAAACTTGCTGAAAAACGTAATCCGAGATATGAAGGACGGGATATCTCTGGGTGCCGGCGGCTACTGGTTTAACTCGCAGCACTACAGTTATTTACAATGCGACGGGGCGAAGGGTGTCCGGATCGTTCAAGGTCGGGCGGGGATTTTTTTTTAGTATAAAACAAGATAGTCACCCGGACTGTAAAAATGACCTTTGTTGGTCAAGTTTTTGCACTATAAGATGGGCACTTTTTTATTAGACAGTTATGATATCAAAAATATTAGTGGTTGAAGATGAAGAACTGATGCTGAAATCTCTGGAGTTTCGCCTGAAGAAAGACGGCTACCAGGTTTTTGCAGCAAAGGATGGTGTTAATGCGTTAGAGCTCATCAAAGAACACCAGTTCGATCTGATCATTACAGATATTATGCTTCCCTTCGTAGGTGGCCTGGAGATCGTAAGTAAAGTAAAAACAGACCCGGCTACTAAAAACACCCCGGTAATAGTGCTTTCGGCCGTTGGGTTAGAAAATGTGGTACTGGAGGCATTTCAACTTGGGGCGGATGATTTTATCACCAAGCCGTTTAACTTAAGTGAGTTGTCTATTCGGGTAAAGAAACACGTAAAACAGCCAACGTTCTAAATCCTGCCGCAGTACTTAATTAACATTCTCAAAGTTGGATAGCGTCCATTATATACAAGAGTTATTTACTGCTCGTCTGCCCTTTTTTCCTTCGAATATCAGGGCGTCGCTGTTCATTATGCTCTTTTGTATTATCGCATTTACCGAACTATACCTCTATATTATTACCCGGCGACTGAAACAGACATGGGAACGGGCACGGGAAGCAAAATACAAGGAGAAAATTACGAATATGCTGGCGCATATCGTTCTTTACGATGAGGATGATGTGACAGACGCGGTCAACCACTTTGTGCCGCGTTTCAAAAAGCTTCCTTTACGTGACAAAGCTGTTCGTGAATTGCTGGTGAAAGAGCTGCTTGACTACCATGCCAATTTCACCGGCAAAACTGCTGAAATACTGAAAGGACTTTACCTTGGATTGAAACTTGACAGGGCGGCCCGGAGGAAGATCAAAAGCCGGTACTGGGAAACCCAGGTCGAGGGCATTCGTGAGGTTACACAGATGTGGATTCGGGAGGACGCTGATCTGATCCTCAAACTTACCGATGACGAGAATAGCCAGTTACGGATGGAAGCCCAGACCGCCTTCGTAAAGCTGAGTTCTGATGATCCTTTCCGTTTTCTGGACAGGGCCCGTGAACGAATTCTCGAGTGGCATCAGCTCGTCCTGTTTGAAGTGATCACCAAAACACGTAATGTGCAGATCCCGTCATTTTCTAAATGGTTGTCATCGCGGAATGATTCCGTAGTGATGTTATGCTTAAAGCTGGTAAAACACTATCAGCAGCTCGATGCTATACCAGATCTTATCCGTCTGCTTATGCATCCCAATTTGAAGATCCGGTCAAAAACGATCAATATTCTTGGAATTCTGGAAGCTGAAATGGCTGAGGAAGATTTGTTTAATATGTATTTTGATCAGCCGGTTGAGATCAAGACTGAGATCATAAAAGCGATGGGCCGGATCTCAAGCGGAAATTACCTGGAGTTCCTGAAGTCGAGAACCCAAACGGATGACTTTAAAATAAGAATGGATGCTTTTCGTTCTATCAAACTACATGGTGCTGAGGGCCGCGAACTGTTGAATAACATATATCAGGTCACAACATCTCAGAACAAGGCTATTATAAATCACGTGCTTGACGAAAGGATAAAGGGGTAGTGAATTCATTTTTTTATTTCATAGAACAGTTCTTCAATAATGCCATCTTTTACTATGCATTGTTCGTGATGCTGTCGTACGTCCTGCTGGCGTTTTTGTCGGCGGTAGAGATGAAAAGCTATCTGCGTAAGAACAGCTACGTCGATTACCGGCAGATCCTTGTTTCTCCTAATGCGCCTTCAGTTTCCATTCTTGCCCCTGCTTACAATGAAGAAGCAACGATCGTAGATAACGTCAGGTCGCTGCTGTCGCTGCATTACAGCAATTTTGAGGTCATCATAATTAACGATGGGAGTAAAGACAAATCTTTGGAAACCCTTATTCAGTATTATGATCTTGAGATCGTAGACTTTGCGCTCAATGAGCAAATAAAGACCAAACCTTTAAAAGGAGTTTATAAATCAAAGAATCCGGCCTATTCGAAGCTAACCGTGGTAGATAAGGTGAATGGCGGTAAGTCTGACGCATTGAACCTGGGGATTAATGTTTCAAGCAAGGAGCTTATCCTGTGCATCGACGTCGACTGTATCGTGGAGCAGGATGCGATATTGAGAATGGTCAAGCCTTTTATGGACGAGAGCAAACGTGTGATCGCCACAGGGGGAGTTGTACGGATCGCAAATTCATGTGAAGTCCGGGACGGTCGTCTCATCAAAGTTCATTTGCCCGACAAGATCATTCCCCGCTTTCAGGTGCTTGAGTATATCAGGGCGTTTTTGATGGGCCGAATGGCATGGAGCCGGCTGAACGGCCTTTTACTCATCTCAGGAGCAATGGGTCTGTTTGATAAAGAGATCGTTATCAAATGCGGCGGATACAATCATAATACCGTAGGTGAGGATATGGAACTGGTGGTCAGGATGCGCCGGTATATGCATGAACATGACCTTCCATATCGTGTTGTTTACATTCCGGACCCGCTTTGCTGGACAGAATCGCCTTCCGACCTCAACATTCTTGGCCGCCAGCGTAACCGATGGACGAGGGGAACAATTGAAACGCTATGGAGCCACAAAGAGTTGTTTTTTAATCCAAGATACGGTCTTTTGGGCCTTCTTAGTTATCCTTATTGGTTCTTTTTTGAGTGGCTTGCGCCGATACTCGAGTTTCTGGGCCTCTTTATATTCATAACACTTGCCCTGATGGGTAATATCAACTGGGAATTCTCCCTCATTCTGATGTCGATGGTTTATCTGTTCGCCATTACGCTGTCAACAGTTGCAGTATTATACGAGGAGCTGTCGTATCAGCAATATACGTCAGGAAGGGACTTGATTAAATTGCTTTTGATAGCTCTCATCGAGCCATTATTATATCATCCGCTTAATGTTTACTGGGCGATAAGAGGGAATATAGATATTATTACCGGAAAAAAATCGTGGGGAACCATGACAAGAACCGGCTTTGGGGCTCCTAAAGTAAAAGCGGCGTAAAAATGGATACTATATATTTTGAAGAACCTGAGTATCCCTTTTTTGATAAATTAAAGAAATCGGTCGCCTATTTCGTGAACGCCTCCCTCGCCTTACTGATCAGCATGCTGGTCGTAAGAGTCATGGAAGTGCTTTACATATCAAACTACAACGCGTTGCCGAAGGAT
Source organism: Sphingobacteriaceae bacterium (assembly GCA_036405495.1). Lineage (GTDB taxonomy): Bacteria > Bacteroidota > Bacteroidia > Sphingobacteriales > Sphingobacteriaceae > DASWTL01. The sequence goes on from DASWXL010000119.1 coordinate 25,185, forward strand.
CTCGGTAAAGTGGTTTGGATGTCGGTTTCGTACGACATGCTGTTCTTCGTCAAAATACTGCCTCTTATCTATGTATTATTTTTGCTGGTGTATTTCAGTTCGAAAGACAGGACGATCCATTTTTGGGGTTTTGGCCTTTTAGGCACACTGTTCATCTTTATATATCTTGTACTGGTCAAGTATTTCGCCACGGCTCTGGTGCCGCTGGGTGCCGATCTTTTCGGCTATTCCATTGACGATATCAGACAGACGGTAGGAGCAGGTACTTTAATAGACATCTGGACTGTAATACTGGTCATTTTTCCTTTAGCGATCTTTTGGTCACTACTCGGCGTTCTTTCTAAATATCAGGTCATCCGGCCGGCGATTTCACTTTGCCTGCTTACCGGAGGTTTTCTGCTTGTTTATCTGGGTGTGTCGGCCGTTCCAAAAGTCACAGTCTTCAAGACGGATTTTTCATACAACCTGGCTTTGAATAAGGTGGCATTTTTTACAGAAAAGTCCTATTTGTACTTCACTGACGATGAGCCAGAGGTGGACATCTATGCTATCAACTACATTGAAGATGAGGAAACCGCCAATGTGCGGGGCTTTAAAAAGTTTACTTACCTCGATTCGAACTATCCGTTTTACAGAAAGGACGAAACGTCAGACGTACTTGGAAACTTCTTTAACATCAATCCAGGGGCACCACCAAACGTTGTATTTATACAAGTTGAGGGTTTAGGCCGCGCGTATAGCGGCGACGGCGCCTATCTCGGAAGTTTTACGCCTTTTTTAGACGCTTTGGCATCAAAAAGCTTGTATTTTAAAAATTTCCTTTCAGCTCAGGGGCGGACGTTTGCGTCATTGCCGTCTATTTTGGGATCACTGCCCTTTGCAGACAAAGGTTTTAATGATCTTGGAAGCGGCATGCCGGATCACTATTCCCTCCCTCAAATCCTTAAAAAGAACGGGTACCAGGCCAAGTTTTACAGCGGGGTTGATAATACCTTCGATAATCAGGAAGAGTTTCTGAAGAAGCAGGGCTTCGACGTGTTGGTAGGCGAAAAAGATTACGGCCCTGCCTTCCGGAAAAGTCCGGCAAATGCCAGCGGATTTTCCTGGGGGTATGCTGACAGAGATCTGATGCTTCGTACGCTACAATTGGAAAGCCGGTATAAGGCTGAACCATTTCTGCTTTTCTTGCAGACGATCAGTATGCATACGCCTTACACCATTCCCGATCAGACTCATTATTTAGAGGTGTTTGAAAAGCATATGACCAGATTAGGTTTTGACAGCGAGAAAAAACAGCTTTATCGCCAGCACAAGAGTATTTATTCAACCATCCTTTACACGGATGAAGCTCTGCAGTTTTTCTTTAAGGAATATTCCAGGTTCCCGGCATTCAAAAACACCATTTTCATTATTACAGGAGATCATAGGTTGCCGGAAATCCCGATGTCGACAAAGATCGATCGTTACCATGTTCCACTAATCATCTATTCGCCGTTACTGAAACGGACTGCATCATTCCGCTCCATTTCCACTCATTTCGATATTACCCCGTCCCTGCTTGCATTGTTGAGAGAAAATTATTCGGTAAAATCTCCATCTGAAGTAACGTGGATAGGGTCGGGACTCGACACGGTCAGAACCTTCCGCAATGTACATGAAGTAGCCTTAAAGCAAACCAAGAACGATCTTCATAACTTTGTTTCCGGTTTATATTTCCTTGATCAGGATATATTGTTTTCAATATCCGAAAATCTTGAACTGGTGCCTGCAGAGAACGCCTCAAAACTGAGTGAACTTCGTTCGAGCCTCAATCATTTCAAAGCGAAGAACAACAGGTTGAGCCGCGAAAAACGCTTAATGCCCAAATCACTTATTTCGCGGTAGGCCGTCCTCATATCTTTCAAGGATCGATGTAACCATTGGAGCATAGAACTCCCAGAAAAAGCTTACCCTTTCTGCGGCAATGTCATCATTATAGAACATTTTCCGGAAAAAGCGGATACCTTTGAAATAGGAGCCGGCCTGGGAGATCGGATTGTCGGCGAAGTCGCCGCAGAAGTAGTAAAACTGATAGTCTGGCTGGTTATGCTCGACGATGGCGGGAAACTGCGGCGGAATGCCATATTTGTCCAGTATATTTTTGCCTCTGCGGTTCACCTTGATGTCAAAAAATGAAACGATCTGGTTCGCTCTTGATGTTTGAATAATGTCGAACCAGAATGGATATTTCATTGCCTTGGGAACATTGAACCGCTCGCGGTGATTTTTGGCGGTGACAATGACTGGCACTTCTGAATTAAGGTGCGTTACATATTCCAGGATCACTATTTTATCACTTTTGTCGACAAAGGCGATACCGGCTTTCTTAAATGGCCACTGATTCTTATTCTGACTTTTATAGTTTTCGATCAGCCATCGGGGCAGTTCCTTGTTCTGTAGCGTGTCAAGCGAATCAAAATATTTGCCCACCCAGCCGGTCCACCGGATTTTGAAAGTTTGTTCAAAATCCCTTGCTACAGCTGTGGATGTAGGAGTGGCAAATGTATTGAACTCGGTAATAACCAGTTTTTTTTGTTCCTTTATTTTTTTCAGGAGGTACATGTCCTGCCTGGAAAGACCTCCATATATGACTTTTTGACGCTCACTAAGATTCTTGCCTGCATACCATTCTTCCGAATAAATTCCGTAGGTATCGGTTACATACATCATGTCGCATTCGGCACTGAGCTTATCCAGTTGTTCGTTTGAAAAGCGTTCCAATCCACGCAGGTCGTATTTCTTATTCTGGCCGGGAAAGAAGCCAAAATAGTCACGCGTCATTGAGTAAAGGTCTTTGCTGGTTTTAGAATATTTGTTGTTACGCAGGACCCAGTTTAATGACGAGTGTTCCTGAGCTTCTGTATTCAGGACGGTTTTATCGACAATAGCGATCACCAGCTTACTTTTTGGCCACAATAGCCAGGCCAGCCACATCCAAAGTGGCAGGAACATGATAGCGTAGAAGAGAACGACGTTAAACTGAACGGGGATGCGAAAACGGGCCATTAAAATCGGTGAGAAAGAGAAGCGCTGAAACTATACTGATTTCCAAAGACATCCGTTTGGTATTCTTCATTAACCCATGAAAAGCCTAACGCCAGGGTTGTTCGTCTGATAATGTTGACGGAGTAATCCAACCCAGCCTTAACACTTTGGAGATCATTTTCAATGAATATTCTTCTGGCCCGATCGTCAGGGGACGTTCCGGTTCCTGCCGAGATTCCAAACGAATCATACCGGTCGTCGCCTGTATAGAATCTTGCAGACAGGCTCAATGAGGCGGATAACTTGTTATCCGTTGACGGGGTAAGGTATGACCGGAGGCCTATAAAACTGTTACCGATGTACTTGCCGGCGCCGACAACGAATACGAAGGTCGCATCGGTAAATTGAAGATAGCGCACGCCCGCTTCGGCTTCAAGGCTCCATGGAAGGCTTTTATACAATGAAAAGCCGATACGATGGTTTGAGTAGATGTCGCTCCTGGAATAACCTCCGCCCAGGTATGAGTATAGCCCGTCCGTAATGCTGATGTAGCTCTCGAGGTCGGCTTCAAAGCCGTTTGTGTTAAATCGGTTCGCATGGTTCAAACCAAGGCTGATACTCCCGAAAGAGAACTTGCGGCCATAAGAAAGCGATGAAAGGTACCAGGGCTTGTCGAAACGTTCATCAAAGTACACAAAGTTGTGACTGCCGCTGATGGAGTTCAGAGGGTTATCATCCCGCATGTTTTGATTCATTGCCCGGGCTACGGGGCTTTGCGGATAAGTGACGAGAAATTCTTCGATTACCTTTTTTGCTGACGCCAGGTTCTCAAGCGCAACTAAGGCCTTTGCCTTTTTTACAATGAAATCTTCCGATTCCGGATAATACTTTATTCCCGTTTCGGCATATTGGAGGGCGGCCGCAGGATGATCATTCCACAGTTCCAGATCGTAAATGGCTGACAGGGCTTCCTGATGCTGCGGATTTTTGTTTAGTACGTTTAAAAATTCACTTCTGGAACTATCAGGTTCATCGCTCCAGTTGTAAAGACGGCCTAAAAAGATCCGAACTTCGTTATCCTCATTTATTTCCAGCGATTGTTTTGCTAAAGCGATGGCCTTTGGGTAATTGTTATTCGTGAACGCAGCAGTTCGTGCAAGCGTAAACAGGCTGTCAGAGCCAATCGCCGATTTTTCGGCCGGTGGTATTGACGCTTTCTCCTTTAATAAGGCTAATAGTTCAATAGCTGCGTTACTCTCCGGGTTATTCCCGATATAGTCATTTAATACTTTCTGAGCTTCCGTAAGCCTGGATAATTGTTCCAGTGCCTTGACCTGCTTCAATGTAAACTCTTCAGATCCGGGATAATACCTGAGACCGGTTTCGGCAAAATTAAGGGCAAAGCCTGGATTGTCGTTCCAATATTCCAGGTCAAAACTTGCGTTCAGTGCGTCGGCGTTCGACGGGTCTTTCGCAAGAACGTTATTGAACTGGTGCCGGGCGCTGTCCGGTTCATCCGTCCATGTGTAGATCCGTCCTAAAAAGACCCTCAGATCCGCGTAATCCGGACTCATCTTCAGTCCTTTTTTTAAATAGGCAATAGCTTTTGGATAATTATTCCGTTCAAATGCTTCCAAACGCGCCGATTGAAGGAGACCATCGGAGGTTAGCGTGTCGATCGTGATTTTCAGACCTGGAGCAGTCAAAGGAGTTTGGGAAAATGCAAACTCCGCATTTACGAATAAAGCCAGAGCATATACAGATCCAGCGAGAAACTTCTTCATCACAGCCAGTAAATCAATTTCGATACCAAAAAATAAAGCCTGATAATCCGCCCGGATCCTCTCGGAATACCTGTTAAGCGATGCCAGGACATGAATGGCGGAAATATACCATGTTCTGCCGCTATTGCGAAAGAAAAGTTGTAGTTCTTTTCATATGAACCGTTTAGAGAATTTTATTTTTTATCCTGGTTTTGGAAACATTATTTTTGTAGCTTCTTGATGAGTGGGTATGAGAGAATTGAGGGATTATTCCAAGGGTAGGTCTACCGCATTTTTTTTTCTTTTTCTGATCGCTTTAATCATTTCCGGCAGTTGTTCCAAGAACAACGACCCCCGCGAAACGCAGGTCAGTTTCCTGGGCCATAAGGGGGCTGGAAATAATGGTTACAATGATCACAATCTGGAAAATACCATTTCTGCAGTTCGCGAAGGCGTACAAATGCTCGATGGAGTGGAAGTGGATGTTCAGATGAGCCTTGACGGAACGATCTGGTTATTCCATGACGAAGATAATGTTAATGACTTAAACTGCTCCGGCACAACGGAAGTTCAAAGTATTCCGTCCATGTACGACTCGGAGATCGAAAAGATCCAGCTGTGTCATAAAACAAAAAAAGACCGATTATATAAACTGTCTGAGGTGATCACGTTTTATAAAGCCACACCGGGAGGTTTCTTTCTGTCGCTGGATGTTAAAGTAAGTTTTCCTGCGGAAGTAATGCAGGTCGTTGGAGGTAAAAACGCTTACTTATTGCGCTTCGCTGACAGTCTTGCGTCAGTTATCGGTACAGTCAATCCGGAGAAGATCATGGTTGAAATAGACAGCAGGTTGTTTTGTGAGCAACTGAAAAGTCATCCGAATGCTGCTGCCGTGAAGACTTTTTTCATGCGGTATGAACCCTTTGATCAGAAGATCGAAAATGCGATTGAATTGGGGTATGATGGTGTCAGCTGCAATTTTACGGATGAGACAATAACGCCCGAAAAGATACGCAAAGCGCAGGAAATGGGTCTTCTTGTCCAACTTTGGACTCCTTACTTTCGAGACGAGGTGACGAAAACGTTTTCCTGGAATCCTGACTTCATTCAAACAGATAACATAAGAGCAAAAACGGGTCTCAACGTTAAATAGCAGCTTTAGAATCGGTGTGACAGCGATGCGCTGAAGGTGTATTGATTGCCATAGGTAGCTGTTGAGTACTCCTCGTTGGCCCAGGAGATGCCAAGACTTAATGCCGTTCTCTTAATTACTGTTGCTGAGTAATCAAAGCCAGCTTTGACACTGTTCAGGGTATTATTCAGATCGACCCGGCGCGCGCGGTCGTCGGGAGAAGTACCGGTACCGATCGCAATACCAAAAGAGTCGAATCTGTCCTGTCCCAGATAGAACCGGGTAGAAAGATTGAAAGAAACGGAGCTTCGGACGTTCGACGGCGTTATATATGAGCGTAGACCGTAGAAATTATTGCCGATATATCTTCCGATACCAAAGACATAAAATACTGTAGCGTCCGAGAATTTCAGATACCGCAGTCCGGCTTCCGCCTCAAAACTATGAGGCAGGCTTTGATATAATGAGAAGCCGAACCGGTGGTTTGGGAATATGCTGCTGCCTGATATTCCACCGCCGGCATATGCATACAATCCTTTAGCGATCCTGGGATATGCTTCAAATTCTCCCTCCAAACCGCTTGTTTCAAAGCGGTTAGCATGATTTACATTGAGCGTTATACTTCCAAACCGGGTTTGCCGGCCATAAGACGCTGATGAAAGAAACCATGGCCGGTCAAAGCGCTTGTCAAAGTAAACGGTGGAGTGGCCGGCACCGACCGTGTTTTGAGGAAAGTCGTCTTTGATCGTCTTTTCCAGCGCCAGTACCGGTCCATTTTGCGGGAAGCGCTCAAGGAAAGCTCTGGCGACTTTTGTTGCTGCTCCATAACGTTTCAATGCGATCAAGGCTTTTGCCTTTTTTACAGTAAGGTTTTCTGATTCGGGATAAAATTTTAATCCGGTTTCAGCATATTCCAGTGCAACCTTCGGACGGTCGTTCCAAAGTTCCAGGTCGTAACTTGCGTCGATTGCTTCCATACTTCTCGGATTTTTGAAAAGGACCGAATAAAACTCAGCCCGGGCGCTGTCAGGCAGATCGCTCCACGTATAGAGGCGTCCCAGAAATAGTCTAACATCATTGTTGTCGCTTATTGCAAGGGATCGTTTGGACAACGCAATCGCCTCAGGATAGTTTTTCTTTTCGAAAGCTGCAGTTCGGGCATGTTCAAACAGCGCGTCGGCTGTAACAGGCGGTTCTTCGCCCACTGCAGATTCTTGTATGGTATTATCGGCGACAGTTGCGTTAACAAGTGTGGATGGTACGCCGGCAATGCCGGAAGGTAAATTGCCCGAGCGGAAACTAACGCCGATTGCATCCGGCGCTATGGGGGATTTCTTCTCAGGTCTGGCAGATTGGCTCAGCGTCAGCGGCTTTGGGCGCATTCCGGCCTCCGCCACCCTGATTTCTTCCTGAATAGCTGCCTGTAGCTCTGAAATAGCCTTACTGCCCGGATGCAGTGTTAGATAGCTTGTTAAAATACTCAATGCTTCCGGGTTCTTTTTTAATGCATTAAGGGCTTTCGCCTTCATTAGTGTGAAATCTTCAGAGCCCGGATAAAGCGTTAATCCTTTTTCTGCAATAACTAAAGCAAAACCATAATTGTCGTTCCAGTATTCCAGGTCAAAACTGGCAGCGATAGCATCGACATTTGATGGGTCGGCGCGTAATACAATGTTAAATTGCCTTCGGGCACTATCAATTTTATCGGCCCACGTATAGATACGTCCCAGGAAAACCCGGAGATCGGCATAGTTCGGGCTTAAAATAAGGGCCTTTTTTAAGTATGAGATCCCTTTCTGGTAATTATTCCGGTCGAAGACCTCTGTTCGGGCAAGCTGGAACAGATCGTCGGAGCTTAGCGTATTTGCAACTGTTGCATTGCCAGGTGACGTTGAAGCGGTTGTGTTTCGATGTTGCCCTGAAGTGCTGGTTACTTCTTCGACGGATTCAGGCAGCCTTTTCGCCGGTTGTGAGACCTGTGTTGCAACCTGTCCTGTCATCCGGTTTGGATGTTTCGGTGAAGGCGGTATAGATGTGGTTAGTGTTGAAGATACGGGGGGGACGGAGGTGGATGAGGCCGATGCCTCCGGGACGTCAGTTTGGCCGAGTGCTTTGAGCGCCGCATGTTTTTTTGCAGCGAAATCATCGGATCCCGGATGGTATTTCAAGCCGACTTCGGCAAAATGAAGGGCAAAACCATAGTTTCGGTTATTGAATTCGAGGATATAGTTTGCAGCGATTGCACGGCTGTTAGCCGGGTCGTACTTTAGTATCCGGTTATACTGCACTCGCGCGCTGTCCGGATTCCCACCGCTCGCGAATAATGAGCCGAGAAAAAGGCGGGCCTCTGAATGTCCAGGGTCCAGGGCTAGTGCTTCCTTAAGAAGATTGAACGCTGCCGGTATATTTTTGACGGCAGCTTCGGCACGGGCAATTCTAACGAATTCATCCGATGATAATTTCTGCGGCTGGCAAAAGGCGGCTTCATATCGTAAAAGGAAGATTACTGTGCCGACTAATAAAGAGAATAAAACTCGCCCCATCGGCGTACGATTATCAATTTAAATACCAGTTAGCCGGTAGATGGATCGGAAGGTCAATACCACGATTCAATAATAAAAGAAGAGGGAGGAGATATTCTGACAGCTTGTAGATGACTCGTTTCTATGCGCATAAAATTCCCCGATAAGCGGGATTCTTACCACAGCGCTCACTCGCTTGAGCACTGCCGGTCAAACGGGTTTTTGCAAATTGAAATTAAAAATTAACTTGCTTGCATGAATATCGATTTCAACAGGAACGAGGATATTAATAAGCAGCTGCTTTCTCAGCTTCACGACCGGCTTAAAAATGTCAAAGCGGGCGGTGGAGAAAAGGCGGCATTAAGACAAAAAGAAAAGGGAAAGCTGCTCGCCAGGGAGCGGATAAAGTATTTGATAGATCCGGGTTCAGAATGGCTTGAAATAGGCGCTCTGGCGGCCGATGGTATGTATCAGGAACATGGTGGTTGCCCGTCCGCAGGGGTTATAGCCGGAATTGGATATGTATCCGGAAAGCAATGTATGATAGTTGCCAACGATGCAACTGTAAAAGCGGGCGCGTGGTTCCCGATGACTGCAAAAAAGAACCTGCGGGCCCAGGAGATCGCCATGGAAAACAGGTTGCCAACCATCTACCTGGTCGATTCGGCCGGAGTTTATCTGCCGTTACAGGATGAAATCTTCCCTGATAAAGAACATTTCGGTCGTATCTTCCGGAATAATGCGGTGATGAGCAGCGAAGGTATTGTGCAGATCGCGGCCATTATGGGCTCGTGTGTGGCGGGCGGAGCATATCTGCCGATCATGAGTGATGAAGCTATGATCGTTGACGGAACAGGTTCCGTTTTTCTCGCCGGAAGTTACCTCGTAAAGTCGGCTATCGGCGAGGACGTTGATAACGAGACCTTAGGGGGAGCAAGTACCCATTGCGAGATATCGGGTGTGACCGATTATAAACATCCCAATGACCAGGCTTGTCTGAATTCGATCCGAAATATGGTAAGCCTGATCGGAGCGCCCCGAAGCGCAGGTTTTGACCGCGCAACACCGGCAGGACCACGGAAAGATCCGCAAGAGATCTACGGTATTGTGCCCGACAACCGGGAAAAGTCATATGATATGCTGGAGGTTATACACCGGCTGGTTGATAATTCCGAGTTCGAGCAGTACAAAGAGCTTTACGGGCAAAGTATTATCTGCGGCCTTGGCCGTATTGACGGCTGGGCAGTAGGCATCGTTGCTAATCAGCGCAGAGTGGTGAGAAGTAAAAAAGGTGAAATGCAGTTTGGT
>DASWXL010000120.1:0-11047 GCA_036405495.1 Sphingobacteriaceae bacterium
CGATAGGCGCATCGAGCCACACATAGAGCTTCTTTCCTTCTGCTTCCTCCAAAGGGACATCTACCCCCCAGTCAAGATCCCTGGTCATCGACCTGGGTTGCAAACCCGATTTTAACCACGAGCTGCATTGCCCGTATACATTCGACTTTAATACCTTCTTTTTCCCCTCAATCAACCAGCTTTCCAACCACGGCTGATATTTGTCCAAGGGGAGGTACCAGTGCTTCGTTTCCTTCAAAACCGGAGTCTTGCCGCTGAGTGTTGACTTTGGGTTGATCAGATCGGTCGGACTAAGTGACGTCCCGCATTTTTCGCACTGGTCGCCGTAGGCACCCTCATTATGGCAGTTAGGGCAGGTCCCTGTAATATATCGGTCTGCCAGGAACTGCTTATATTCTTCATCATAGTATTGCTCAGAGAACTTCTCAATGAATTCGCCCTTTTCGTAAAGATTCAGGAAAAACTCCTGGGAAAGCTGATGATGAACCGGCGATGAGGTGCGATCGTAAATGTCAAATGCGATGCCGAACTGTCCGAAGCTTTCTTTGATCTGTCTATGGTATTTATCTATGATCTCCTTGGGAGTGATCCCTTCTTTTTTTGCCTTTATGGTAATTGCCGCACCATGCTCGTCTGATCCGCATACAAACACGACGTCTTTCCGCTTCAGGCGAAGATGTCTTACGAAAATATCCGCGGGAATATAAGCGCCGGCGAGGTGGCCGATGTGTAATGGTCCATTGGCATATGGCAAAGCCGATGTAACTGTATATCGCTTGAATTTGTTCAGATCAGACATCAATAACGCTTGTTTTTTATAATTTGGCAAAGATAAGTGTTTTTGAAAGATGATATCTCAACCCTCACCATTAAAAAAAGGCGATACCGTTGCCATATGCTGCCCGGCCAAAAAGTTACCCCGCGACATAAACGAAGGAGTAGCTTTGCTGGAGTCATGGGGATTGAAAGTGATCCTGGGTGAGACGGTAACCGCGTCGCATAATCAGTTTGCCGGAAACGACGAACTTAGAACAAAAGATCTGCAACGGTTTCTGGACGACAATTCCATAAAAGCCATTTTCGCAGCACGCGGAGGATACGGTACCATCCGGATCATCGATCAGCTAGATTTTTCACATTTCCGGAAGTATCCCAAATGGCTTGTGGGATTCAGTGACATTACCGTACTTCATAGCCACATTTTCGCTAATTTCGAAATGGAAACCATCCATGGCCAGATGCCAGTAAATGTTCCGGAGGCAACGAAACCTTCACTGGAAACTCTGCGCAAAGCCTTATTTGGCGAATCCATAGAATACCGGTACGAAACCTTGCTTGCAAATAGAAATGGCTCAGCAGAAGGAATTTTGCACGGAGGCAATCTTACGCTCCTGGTTATGATGACGAATTCCATTTCCGACCTTGATTATACCGATAAGATCCTGTTCATTGAAGATGTAGGCGAATATCTTTATTCTATCGACCGGATGATGTGGAACCTGAAGCGGGCGGGAAAGCTGTCACGTTTAAGGGGACTCATAGTTGGCGGATTTACCGAATTGAAGGACAACGAAATACCCTTCGGGCAAACCGCAGAAGAAATTATCATGGAAGCGGTCAGAGAATACGACTATCCGGTATGCTTCAATTTCCCGGCCGGGCACATTTCCAATAATCAAGCATTAATATTTGGAAAAAAAGTAAATTTATCAGTGGATAACCGATCAGTAAGTGTGAGCTATAGCATTTAGGCGGGTTGAAAAAACAGATATGAAGAAATGTTGCCATATCGCTATACTATGTTTTATGGCACTCCCTTGTCTTTCTCAAAGCTTCAGATCTGACCCAGCCGATCTATCAGGTGCAATGAAGGTCAATATTGACAGGCAATACTCTTTCAGGCATTCACCGCAGGGATATGGAAAAGTAAAAGAGTTCAAGGAAGACCCCAATCGTCCACCTATATTTTTCAAAGAAGAGCGGAATACAAAATGGTTTATCATCGAAGCGCCGTTTTCCGGCGAGCTCACGTTTGAGCTTATTCCTGATAACATAAAAGATGACTATGACTGGATGTTGTTTAAATACACACCTTCGTTAAAAGAGGAGATCCTTAAGAAAACGGCCAGGCCGGTGCGCTCGAATAACTCACGAAACGACCCATCCATACAGAGCGGTACCGGCATGAATTTCACCTCGGACGTATTATTCACTGAACCCGGGCGTCATCCCGGTTATTCACGGTTCATTGATGTTAACAAGGGCGAAAAGTTAGTGCTCATCGTCGATAATATTTACAAAAACGGCAATGGCTTCAAGATCAGGTTCAACATAAAGCCGGCCTTTAAAGGCCCGTTTGTGGCAGTTGAAGGATTTGTAAGGGATAAACAAACAAATCAACCTCTGAGAGCTGAAATCTTGTTCGAGGATGACTCAACAACGTTTGCACTCACTAAAGTAGTCACCGATCAAAACGGCTATTACAGCGCTCTTGTTCCTGTTAACAGGCCGATAAACGCTATTGCCACCGAACCAAAACGCCTGTTTGCAACCGAAGATTTCAGGTTAACGGAGTTGGTTAACAAAAGAGTTGACTTTTTTCTGGATACGTTATCCAAAGGTAAAAAGCTCATACTTTTCAATGTGCACTTTCAACCTAATAAAGCGGAACTGGTAGCCAGGGCACGACCGGAGCTTGAGCGGCTGTTAGCCTTCCTTAAAAGGGAACAGACATGGAGCGTCCGGATCATCGGGCATACAAACAATAATGTATTCGCTGATACCCGTTACCTGCAGCAATTATCCTTCAACCGCGCAATAGCCGTAAAGCGGTTTTTAATAGACAACGGCATCTCCGAAAAAAGGCTTTCTTGTACCGGATTAGGTGGCAAAACCCCGTTTGTACAGACGAAAGACCATGAGGAAGGACTTAAGAATCTGCGGGTAGAGATCGTACTCCAGGAACAGAAATAATAACGGACCTATATCACTATTGAAATAAATAGCCTCCTGTCAATAATAACTCTGACCTATAGTCCAGCTGCGCCTCGATGCCTGCTCATTAGCGGTAAAATCAAACAAAAAGAGGCTGCCTTACAGGCAGCCTCTTTTTGTTATGTAATCAAACGATTACTGTTTATCCCACCACATACGGGTGTTCAAAGTATTCGGCCCTTGCTGAACAAGAACCTTCTCATAATTCTCGGTATTCACGGTCTTGTCAGCCGCAGGATACATTAATCTTCTTGGAATACCCTCAGGGTTAGCAGAGTTCGGACCAGCAGCCATCACAGGAAAACCTGTTCTTCTCCACTCAGACCAAGCTTCCCATCCATCCAGGTAAAGGTGAATCCAGCGCTGAGTAGCAATTTGCTCAATTGCTCTTGTTGCGTCGTAAGCAATACCGGTGGCATTTTTGAAAGCAGGATCGGCAACGCCGTTTTGCTCCAGAGATGCGTCAATTCCACTATCGTAGAAAGCTTTCGCCGCAGCATCACCGCCTGGGATCCAACCCAATTTCGCTGCTTCAGCTTTAGCGAACTGTACCTGCGCGAAAGAGAATATCTTAGCAGGTGTTCCCTGCTCACGGAGTTCGTCGCCTAAACGGCTGTATGCATTCGGAATATTGGTTTGAAGCGTCTGGCCGTAATCTAATCCTTTGATTACGTTTCCGGGTAAAACCTCAGCGTAAACCGGTAAACGAGGATCGGTTCCCGTTCCGTTATCCTGCATATAACTTACGATGGTGCTGCTGATCGCGAAGTCATTACGATTATCATTGGAATAATTTTCATACCAAGGATTCCAGTTATTAGGATCGCCTGCTACGAAATGATAATAAACGTTATCCGCGTTTGAAGCCAATGCATCATCCATTGCTGCATTAAATTCAGCTGCGCCGGTAGTTGGATCAACTTTCGACAAACGTAATGCCATAAGCATTCTCTGGGTAGCCGCAAATTTCTTCCAGGCGGCCATATCGCCGTCAAGAATGATATCACCCTGTACCCCTAAGCCTCCGTCAATCTGGGCAGCAGCTTCTTTTAACTCTTTAAAAAGGTCCGTATAGATATCCTGCTGCTTATCAAATGCAGGAGTGATGTTATCACCGCCCTGCAATGCCTGCGAATAAGGAAGGTCTCCCCAGCGATCGGTCAGCTTCCAGAAAATGAAAGCCTTCATGATGCGGGCCACAGCGATCTGATTGTTCTTGGAGCCGTTGGCTCCCGGATCAGCCTCAACTGAACCGGCATTGTTGTAATCAATGATCTTTTTGAGCTGGATCAACGGAGAAGAATACCAGCCGGAATAGGCCTGTCCGCCGGTCGCATCCCCATATCCGGAGCTGGTTAAGTACGGTCCTTCTGAAAAGTGCTGCGCCATTGTGGTACCCTGACCGCTTCCGATATATAATCCGGTGCTGTTCTGCATCGCATTTGTAAGCAACGCCCGTGTTGATGCAACCGAAACTCTGGTTGGATCAACGTTCTTGTCACCAAAATCCTCGATCTTTTCGCAACCCGCCGTGAGCATTCCGACGCCCACCAGTGATAGTGCAATGTATTTATGTAATTTCTTCATGATTTTCGTTGTAATCTAATTAAAACCCTACTCTTAAGTTAAAACCAACAGTTCGTGTTTGCGGTAACTGTCCGCCTTCCTCCCAAAAGCCCTCGATCTCTGATGGATCAACTCCGTAATCTTTACCGGGAGCAGAGATTAACCATGCGTTGCCAACGATAAGGGCAAGATTTGCTCTTTTAATGAAACCTGCCTTTGATCTGAGGAACTGAGTCGGTACGTCATATCCTAATCTCACTTCTCTCAGTTTCAAATATGAAGCATCGATCATGAACATTTCTCCGGCACCATTCTGCATACCGTTATAGAAGGCAACTGAAGCCTCGATGTAACGGTTGTTAGGAGTTCCGTCAGCCAATACACCAGGGAACTTGTAACCACCGCCTTCAGATACCGGTAATCTCCAGTCGATACCTTTATCGTTCACACCAACAGTTTCCTGTGACAACCCACTACCCATGTTGAACGCTCTGGTAGTTGAGTTAAACAAGCCCCCTTTTTGGAAGTCAAGAGAGAAACCAAGATCGAAATTAAAGAAACGCAGTGATGAGTAAGCACCACCGGTGAAGTCAGGGCGTGCATAACCGATAAACTGGTTAGTCTGGAAATCAGGACGACCGTTCGCAAGAATAATTAAGTTACCGTTAGCATCTCTTTTAAACTTACGACCGGTTACGTAACCCCACTCTTCGCCTTCACGCAGGTTTAAGCTGTTGGTGAAGAAAGTTGAGTTATCATAGATCACGTTCTTTTGAGTTTCAGTGATCTTATTAACCATGGTTCTTGACTTGCTGAAATTCAGGCTCAGATCCCAGGTTACATTTTTCGCTTTAACAGCGGTACCGCTTAAAGCAAATTCGAAACCTTTGTTGGTTAACTCCCCTGCATTGATGAGGTTACTGCCATATCCGGTTGCACCGTTCAGGGTCACGGACAGGATTTGGTTTTTGTTATCATTCTGGAAGTAAGAAAAATCGAAGCCAACGCGGTCGTTGAGGAATTTTAAATCAACTCCAGCTTCGAAAGACCCGGTTAATGCCGGTTTGATCTTACCATCGCGTAACTGGTCCCCAATATTTAAAGAAGCATTGGATCCATAGTTATTTCCCGTGTTAAACTGTAGGTTAACCTGATATGGGTCCATATCCGAACCCACCTGCGCATATGAAGCTCTCAATTTAGCAAAAGAAACAATGTCTCTTAAACCTGCTGAAAAAAACTCGGACGCAATGAAAGTACCGGAAACTGATGGGTAGAAATAAGAGTTAAGACCTGGCGCAAATACTGATGACCAGTCATTTCTACCGGTTATATCCACATACAAAAATCCTTTATAGCCAAATGAAGCCTTTCCAAAAACACTACGTACTTCTTTCTGATAAAACGGATAAACGCCTCCAGGATAAGTAAACGTTGGACGAGCCACAGAAGCATCAATACTAAAGAAATTTCTAAATGTTAATCCGCCTGCGGTTTGAGCATATAGGCTTTCGCGTTTTTCATTTCTTAAGTTACCACCAACTAGTGCATCGAAACTGATGTCTCCAAAAGTCTTTTTATACGTCGCATTCAGTTCATAGTTAAACTCGTTGTTGGTGAACTGGCTGGTTTTGTAGTAATCCAACTGCAAGCCGCCGGTAGCCATACGCTCATCGCCCAGGCCATTGTTAATATCAGCTCTGACGTTAGCCTGGATAGCTATGTCATTTGTTACCTGATATCTTAAACCGATGTTACCAAATACGCGGTTTCTTTTTTGAGTTCGATAGTTGTTTTCAGCAACCCAGAAAGGGTTATCCCAGTATTGCGGGGTAGTGATCTGATCAAGATCGCCGCTTCCGTTCGGGTTACCGATATTCCATGAAGTCGGATTTCCGTTAGGCTGAACCTGGTTTCTTTGCATCTCTTTCATGTCCAACTGGCGCTGGAACCACTGGTTGAAACCCTGAACGATGTTCAGACCATCATTACGGTATACCTCATATGGCTGTCCGTTGCGGCTTTCTTTCGCAAACTGAAAGTCAGTGGAAACCGTTATCCTCTTGCTGACGTCCAAACTACCGTTAACATTGATCATGTTCATGCTGCGGTCAGCATTGTGCTGAATGAGGCTTCTTGTTTGATTGGTGTAGCCAATACGGAAGTTGTACCCTTCGCCGCCTCCTGAGAATGCAAGGGTATTGTTCAGGTTATGGCCTGTACGTAAGAAATCTTTAACGTTGTCTGGTTGCGCCGTTAACGGTACTAACTTACCGAAGTTTTCGCCTGCATACCAGCTGTAGTATGGTCTGTACATAGACCCGTCGATTTTCGGACCGAAACTTGCATCAGCTCCGTAGTCAAGCATTTTCTGGCCGTCAAATGCCTGCCAGGATGCAGGGTGAACAGCAGGATTGTATTCAAAGACAGGCCACTCTGCAGAATACCCGCCGGCATATTCATTTTGATACTTTGGCAACAGAGAAACGGTCTCGGCAGCATAGCTGCTATTGAACTCTACCGAAGTACCACCTTTTCTTGATCCTTTTTTGCTGGTGATAACCACAACACCGTTGTAAGCACGCTGACCGTAAAGCGCGGTCGCAGCAGCGCCTTTCAGTACGGTTACGTTCTCAACGTTGTCCATGTTAACGTTTTCCTGCAGAGTTGGTGTTCCGTCAACTACGAACAATGGAGCTCCAACAGAAAAACCATTGATACCACGAATGATAATGTTGGCATTGTCAAACGTAGAACTTGGAGAACCGTTTAGCTGAACGCCGGCAACCTTACCAGCAAGCGCAGAACTGATATCGGTGTTTCTTGCTACCGTCAGATCTTCGCCGGATACTACAGCCGCAGCATAAGGAAGTGACTTTTGCTCCCTCGTCTGGCCTAACGCTGTTACAACTACTTCAGTCAGCTGCTTGGCATCCGTTACTAACGCAACCTTTACCACGCCAGACTGAGGAATTGTTACTTCCTGCGTCGAATATCCGACAAAAGAAAAGGTCAAAACCCGTTGACCAGCCGGAACATTCAGTCTAAATGTTCCATCCACTCCGGTTGAGGTGCCGGTGGACGCACCCTTTACTTTTACACTTACCCCCGGAAGTGGTAACCCATCCTCCTTGGCAGTGACTGTACCTGTAACGGTACGGTCTTGTGCTACAGCACTAACAGCGAATAGCAACAAGAGAAATAAACTTTGTAAGAGTTTTTTCATAATTGTTAAGTTAAAATTTGATTATTGGCTGTAAGATAATGTAACTATTTGGTTATGTGCAAAAGTCATTGTAATCTTTTTTTGACACAAAATTGCAATTAGTTGAAAATCAACGTGTTAATTTTTAACGTTTTTTAACAAAAAAGAGCGTAAAAGCGCTGGTTTTAGCCACTTACAACTAAAAAGGGCCGCCTCGGTTGAAGCAGCCCTGATGACTTTTAACGCCCTCTGTGTACTTATAACACATCCCACCACAGATTCGTGGCAACGTCGTCTCCCCCGATAGCAGTTCCCGCAGCTTCGACATTGGCACGGTTTACGTTTTGTTCGTTAACCGGATAGGGATAGCGTACAGGTATCTCAGAAATTGCATCGACAGCAGGCTCTAAATCCGGCGCGTCAAGCCGGCGCCACTCTATCCAGGCATCGAAACTCCTGTTGAACAGGGCGATCCACTTCTGCACGCCGATTTTCTGCCTGTAATCGCCAGGGGCAGTGACATAATTGACAGATGCCTGAGTCAGATAGGTAGTGGCTTCCACTTCGGTTCCGCCCCAGTATGTGATCGAAGCTGTAACGGCATTATTATAATGTAAAGGAGCTGTACCCCCTACATTAAAGCCCCTCTCAACCGCCTCTGCCAACAAGAATTCGACTTCAGAATAGTCCAATAGCAACCCGGGAAATGTAGGTTGGGTAATAACCGGATTTACATGAGAGAATTGTGCATAGGCAGCGAGCGTACCAGGCTCGGCACCTGAATAGTTACCTGTCGGATCGGTAGTGAAATAATTATCCCGCCTCGGATCAAGCAATGTATTCATTGTATTAACCAGTGTGCTTGCTGCTACAAAGTCGTCTCTTCCGCTTTGAACCAGGTCTACCCAGATAGGATTGGTGTTAGGCGGAGCCCCCTGGTAGTTGATCTCAGCGTTCTGAGCGTTACTGGTCAAAACGCCGGCAGCAACAGCCGATTCAACTGTTGTCCGGGCAAGGGCAGGGTTAACATCCGCTATTGTCATTCCCATTTTCAGCTTGAATGAATTCGCAAATCTGATCCAGTCTGAAACAACCCCACCATAGATTATATCAGCAGCTCCAAAGCTGGCTGCAGCCGGATCCAGGTCAGCAATAGCTGCATCCAGGCGGGTCAGCAGATCGGCATAGATGGTAGCGGCATCGTCATAGACAGGAAAGGGCTGATTGATATCCAGAGCCTGGGTATACGGAATATCACCATACGTAGTAACCAGGTAGTAGTAGGTATACACCTCCAGAATATCCACAATTGCCAACTGGTTCTGTTGAACGGCAGGATCCTGCACATCCGTTGGAATCAACGTTTTTGCTTCCTGTAGATCACGCAAAGCGTCGCGGTACAAGGCATCCCAAACGTTATCATTTATTTCCCGGTTACCAAGATCATAGTTGCTTTCATCCGGATACTGAGTAGTGTTCCAGTGCTGAATGATCAGCCGGAAGATATTAAGGTTGATATTTGCCGATGTCAGCGTATTGGATAGTGACCGCTGTGCATTCGTAACGAGAGCATATGAAGGCGCTGAGCTTGGATTTTTAGGGTCAACGTTAAGTTCACTGAGGTCTTTGGTACAAGCCGTTATTATCATAATAACGGCTAATACTATATATATCGATTTTTTCATGACTGTCTGGGATTAGAATCTAACTTTCGCATTTAAGGTAAATGTCCGGGTAGTGGGGTAAGCACCACTTTGGTATCCCTGAAGGTTACCAGCACTTAAACTTTCTTCCGGATCGGAATAAGGCAACTTTTTATCGATGATCCAGAGATTTCTTCCGATCAGCGACAGGTCGATCCCTTTAACGAAACGAATGCGGTTCATTAATTTTGCAGGCAGCGAATAGGTAAATGATGCTTCGCGAAGCTTAATAAAGCTGGCATCATAAACGAAACCGGCATTGGGTTGTGCATAGCCGAGCGTACCGACATTATTTGCCCTGCGGATATCATTAGGAGAACCGTCAGCTTTCACTCCCGGAAGTATCACGCCGCCGCCTTCAGCGACAGGACTTCTTGATGGATTTCCAAGATCGTTTAAAAATACCGTTTCAGGATACAGTCCGGTTCCCAATCCATAGTACATGTCGAGCGAGAAAACGTCTCCGCCCTGCCGGGTATCTACCAAAAAGCTGAGGGACATATTCTTGTAGCGGAGGATATTATTGATACCACCGATCCAATCCGGATTGGCATTTCCGATAACTGTATTGGAGGCCGGCGAGATCAGGTACCTGCCGGTAGTTCCCACGGTTTTCTGTCCGTTTGTATAGATAAAGTCAGATCCTCTGATAGTACCATAAGGTTGTCCGACAGTGGCATTGATGGAAACTCCGCCCTGAAAATCGGCCAGCACCAGATTTTCGGCACCCTCGAACAGTTCAACTACCTTATTCCGGTTGCGCGACCAGTTCACATTCACATTCCATGAAAAATTTTCGGTTTGCACCGGCTTACCGCTTAATGCTACTTCCCATCCTTTGTTTTCGATGGTTCCCGCGTTCAGGAATTTCGAATTATAACCGGTAGCCGTAGAAACCACAACCGGAATGATCTGGTCAATGGTTTCGGCGTTATAGTACGTTACATCGAGCCCTAACCGGTTATCAAAAAATGAAAGTTCAGTGCCGAACTCATAACTCCTGGTTCGTTCAGGCTTTAAGTCCGGATTGTTTTTCGTACCGGTAACAGATGACTGAGGATTTGCACCGAATGGCAGCACGGTGGCATAAACATCGCTCACACTAAAGAGCGGCGCGTCGTTACCCACTTCGGCATAGTTTGCAACCAGTTTACCATAGGAGAGCCAGTCGGCATTTGGTGCAAGCCTGGAGAAAACAAAACCACCCGATACTGAAGGATAGTAATATTCATTATTATCTTCAGGCAACGTAGAAGAAACGTCTCTGCGGATCGTTGCGTCCAAGGTCAGCATGTCTTTATATGAGAACGTAGTCCCTGCAAAAATTCCGTTTACCTCACGTGTACCGTCAAACTCAACGGGCGGTGCAAGGGGGTTCAGACTATTTGATAACGCGTAAACCTCTGGCACAATTAACCCGCCATTGGTTCCGACCCTTATACTTTCGGTATGCTGTCTGCGAAGTGCACCACCCAGCAAAGCTTTGAAGTTCAGGTCAGGGGTGATATCGCGGTCCACATTGGCAATCAAATTGAATCCCGTTTCCCGGTAAGTCCGGTTGAACCTTTGGTATTCAGAC
>DASWXL010000121.1:0-8357 GCA_036405495.1 Sphingobacteriaceae bacterium
ATCCGCCACTTATCCCCGAACCGATCACAATAGCATCATAAGTATTATTTGCCATAGTATTTAAGTATGTTGATTAGGTTGATTATATCTTTTAAACATCGCAGATCTGAACTGCCTTTTTCAATGAGCCGATCTTATCATTGTGCACCGGTATAAACTCCTGCGCCACGTAGCCCTTAAAGCCGGTATCAACGATCGCCTTCATGATAGCAGGGTAATACAATTCCTGGCTTTCATCGATCTCGTGTCGGCCGGGCACGCCGGCGGTATGGTAATGTTTGATGTACTGATGATTATCCCGGATCGTGCGGATCACGTCACCTTCATCGATCTGCATATGATAGATGTCGTAAAGCAATCCAAAGTTCTCCGACCCGATGCGTCTGGTCAGGTCTGCCCCCCACCACGTCTTATCGCACTGATAATCTTTATGATCCACCTTGCTGTTCAGGAGCTCCATGACGATGTTGACTCCGTGCTGCTCCGCAAGACCCATGATCTGCTTCAAGCCATCCGCCGAGTTCTTCAGACCTGTTTCGTCATCTTTCCCGTTACGGTTTCCGCTAAAGCAGATCAGGTTCTTATAGCCTGCTTTTGCAACTAAAGGGATCATTTCCGAATAGTTCCTGATCAGTTTCTGATGGTATTGTTTATCGTTCCAACCTTCCGTCAGGCTGATCTCGGCACCGTTACACATCGTAGATTCCAGCTTATGATCCTGCAACACAGGCCACTCCTTCGGCCCCACCAGATCGATCCCTTTCAGGCCGATCTCATTGGCAACCTTGCACAGCTCATCAAGAGAAAGATAACTGTAACACCACCGGCACACAGAATGATTGACATTGCCCTTTAACTTCATCTGCGTTTCCGGCTGAGCGGCGAACGAAGTCAGCATTCCGGATGCTGATACGGCAACGGCTCCCGTCACCAAATTCTTTAAGGCTGTTCTACGGTTCTGGATTGACATAGTGTCTTGTATTATATCTCCTGGCCATAAACAACTTTTTCATCCAATGTGGCACTTTCGGTTCGGGTTCTGTCCTTGAAAAGAAAAATGAAAAGCAGCACAACCACCCCGGCAATAGCTGCAGGGATAAGCCATATTGATGTCCAGTCATGTCCTTCCGAAGTCTTATAGGCGTCTACGATTGGTCCGGACACGAGAGAGCCGATAAGCATCCCTACCCCGTAGGTAGCCAGTGTGATCATTCCCTGGGCAGCACTCTTGAAGCGTTCGCCGGCAAGGTTATCGGTATAGATCTGGCCGGTAACAAAGAAAAAGTCGTAACAGATCCCGTGAAGCACAATGCCGATGATCAGCATCCAGTAATTGGCGTCTACATCGCCGTAAGCGAAAAGAACATAACGTACCACCCACGCGAACATTCCGATGGCGAGCATTTTCTTAACGCCAAGCCGCACAAAGAACAATGGCATCAGGATCATGAACACCAGTTCAGAAACCTGCCCCAACGACTGTTTGGCAGCTGCTGCCTGCATACCCGCTTCGTTCAGGAACGGGTTCGTGAAGTTGTAATAAAAAGCCAGTGGGATACAGATCGCTACCGAGGCAATAAAAAACAACAGGTACGACCGGTTATTAAGCAATCCTATGGCATCAAAGCCAAGCATCTCGGCAACAGAGGTCTTCTCGCCCCGCTTCAACGGCGGCGTTGCCGGAAGGCTAAAGCTGAATAATCCGAGTAATGCCGATGCTCCTGCAGCCATTTTAAAGGTCAGTTCCAGGTCGCCTTTCTGTTCCCAGTTCAACCAGCCGATGGTGAAGCCTGCTACGATCCAGCCGATCGTGCCCAGCACCCGGATGGAAGGGAACTCTTTGCTCGGATCCTTCATCTGACGGAATGAAATGGAATTCACCAGGGCCAGGGTGGGCATATAAATGATCATATAGACCAGGATCAGCGGATAAAAACTGTCAAAATTAGCCGACGACGAAGCCAGCCACAATAAAGCAGCGCCAACCAGATGTAAAAAAGCAAGGATGCGCTGTGCCGCAAAGAACCGGTCAGCGATCAGGCCGATGATAAAAGGTGCGGCGATCGCTCCTATCGATTGAGTAAGATAGGCGACGCCCACCTGCGTGCCGGATGTTTTCAGGTCGGTAAGTAAGAATGTTCCCAGGGTTACAAACCAGGCTCCCCAAATGAAGAATTCGAGGAACATCATTACAGATAATTTGATACGGTTAGCTGCTGTCATGCGTGTATTTATTGTAGTTTAAGTTTTCACTGTGTACAAAAAACACCTTTTTCTACAGGCACTTCATCAAAGTCGCACAAACAATTCAACAAAAAACGTCCTTAAGAGCAACAGGGACAGATTTAAGAAATTATTTCTTCAGGTATAAAGGTTTTTATAAATGTAATTTTATTTTTATCAGACACAAAAAATTAATTTAAAATTTTATGGAGCGAAAACTTCGAATGGGAATGATCGGTGGTGGCAAAGATGCTTTTATCGGAGCTATCCACCGCATTGCAGCCAATATGGACGGCCTGATCGAACTGGTCTGCGGAGCATTGAGTGCAACGCCGGAAATAGCACGGAACAGCGGACGCTCGCTGTTTCTTCCTGACGACCGGATATACACGAGCTATGAAGAAATGATCGAAAAAGAGAGCCGGCTTCCGGAAGGCGAAAGAATGGATTTCGTAACCATTGTGACGCCCAATTTCGCACATTTCGCCCCGGCGATGCTCGCCCTGGAGAACGGCTTCCATGTGGTGATCGAGAAACCGATGACATTTTCCCTGGAAGAAGCTAAACAGCTCCAGCAAAAAGTAGACGAAACAGGATTATTACTTTGTTTAACACATACCTACTCAGGCTACCCTATGGTAAAACAGGCGCGTCAGATGGTTAAGGAAGGCGTCTTAGGCAGGATCAGAAAGATCTATGCCGAGTATCCGCAAGGCTGGCTGAGCCGGCTTTCCGAGCGTGAAGGCAATCAGCAGGCTGCATGGCGGACCGACCCGGGCCGATCCGGAAAGAGCGGCTGTATGGGCGATATCGGTACTCATGCCGCTCACCTGGCCGAATATATCTCCGGACTAAAGATCACCCGGCTGTGTGCCGATCTGAATGTCGTAGTTGAAGGACGCGCTTTAGACGATGACGGCAACGTTCTTTTACGTTTCGATAACGGAGCAAACGGTGTATTGATGGCAACGCAGGTGGCTGCCGGCGAAGAAAATGCATTAAAGATCCGTATCTACGGAGAAAAGGGCGGACTGGAATGGGCGCAGATGGAGCCCAATACATTGCTGGTAAAATGGCTCGACCGGCCCGCCGAGGTGCTTCGGGCCGGTGCAGGCTACACAGGCTGGCTTTCAAGCTACGCCACCCATAACTGCCGCACTCCCGGTGGCCATCCGGAAGGATATCTTGAAGCTTTCGGTAATCTTTACCGAAATTTCGCGCTCACCTTATCGGCACGGCTCAGAAACGAAGCGCCGGTGGCCGAAGCGCTGGATTTCCCGACAGTACATGAAGGCGTACGGGGCATGGCTTTCATTGACAATGTTGTCAAAAGCAGCGCCAGCGACCAAAAATGGACCCCGTTTGAAGTTTAAACAACCACGATCTTGAAATCTAAACAACCATTATAATGAAGACACTAAAAGGACCGGCTATATTCCTTGCCCAGTTCATTGGCGACCAACCGCCGTATAACGACTTAAAAAGCATTTGTGAATGGGCGAAGAGTTTAGGATTTAAAGGTATTCAGTTGCCTACCACCGATGCGCGTTTCATTGACCTGCAAAAAGCGGCCGAAAGTAAAACATATGCAGACGAGTTAAAAGGCATCGTAAACGAAGCCGGTTTAGAGATCTCCGAATTGTCCACCCACCTGCAGGGCCAGCTGGTTGCCGTGCATCCGGCTTATGATGTCCTGTTCGACGGATTTGCGCCCGAACAGTACCGCAACGATCCGAAAGCGAGGCAGGCATGGGCCGTACAGCAGGTCAGGTATGCGGCCAAAGCATCCCAGAACCTGGGTCTCCGCGCGAGTGTAACCTTCAGTGGCGCCCTGCTGTGGCACACCGTCTACCCGTGGCCGCAACGACCGGCAGGACTGGTAGAGACCGGATTCAAAGAACTGGCTGCCAGGTGGCTGCCCATTCTGAATTATTATGACGAATGCGGCATCGACCTTTGCTATGAGATCCACGCAGGCGAAGATCTCCACGATGGCATCTCTTACGAGATGTTTTTAGAAAAAGTAAACAATCATACCCGTGCTTGTTTATTATATGATCCCTCACACTTCATTATTCAGTGTCTGGACTATTTGGAGTATATTGATATTTATCATGAGCGGATAAAGATGTTCCACGTGAAGGATGCCGAATTTAACCCTACGGGCCGGCAGGGCGTCTATGGCGGATATCAGAACTGGGTTGAACGGGCCGGTCGTTTTCGCTCACTCGGCGACGGACAGGTTGATTTTAATGCAGTTTTCAGTAAACTTGCGCAGTACGATTTTGATGGATGGGCGGTTCTTGAGTGGGAATGTGCACTGAAACATCCGGAAGACGGAGCAAAAGAAGGTGCAGAATTCATAAAGAACCACATCATCCGGGTAACTGACCACGCTTTTGACGACTTTGTATCAACGCGGAACGATGAAGCTTTCAACCGGGCGATATTGGGATTAGAATAATTTACAAATCAATACCTAACAATAAATAACAACATGAAAAAGCCACTTATTATTTTCTTTCTGTGTGCGGCGGTTGCAGCATGTACAAGTGAAAAGAAGACCGACAACAACCAGGATTCCGCTGCGGAGTCACATATGTATGCAGAAGACCGCCAGAGTGAATACGATTCAGCGCAGCAAAAGACCGGCACTGAACCTTCTGCAGGAGAAGCCGGTGCGCCGGCAGGAAACGGTGAACAGCTTATTGCACAGTCAGACTGCCTGACATGCCATAAAGTAGATGAAAAGCTGATCGGCCCTTCTTACGTAGAGGTTGCACAGAAATATGAGAACAATGATAAAAACATAGATTATCTGGCCGATAAGATCATTAAAGGAGGTTCGGGAGTTTGGGGACAGGTGCCCATGACGCCGCACCCGACCCTCAGCAGCGACGATGCCAAAGCAATGGCCCGCTATGTTCTCTCACTCAGGAAATAGGCCCATGAGAAAACTTGTTTTATCGGCAGCCCTCCTCATCGGAGCTTTCGGCTGTACAGCACAACCAAAGTCTGTGAAAAAAGCAGAAACCGCCAGCCAATGGCAATCACTCTTTGATGGCAAGACGACAACCGGGTGGCATACCTACGGTAAATCATCTATAGGTAAAGCCTGGACCATCGAGAACGGCGCACTTCATCTTGATGCATCGAATAAAAAAGACTGGCAGACGAATGAAGGCGGTGATATTGTTACGGATGAAGAGTTCAATAATTTTCATCTGAAGCTCGAATGGAAGATCGCGCCGAACGGCAACAGCGGAATCATGTTTTATGTGAAGGAAGAGCCGGAAAAGTACAAATACCCCTGGAATACCGGCCCGGAGATGCAGGTCCTGGATAATGCAGGGCATCCCGATGCCAAGATCACCAAGCACCGCGCGGGCGACCTGTACGATCTGATCCAAAGCTCATCCGAGCCCGTAAAGCCCGCAGGTGAATGGAACCAGGCAGAAATAATCAGCAACCAGGGAAAACTCGATTTTATCTTAAATGGGAAAAAGATCGTATCCACGACGCTGTGGGACGAGAACTGGAAGGCGCTGGTAGCAGGAAGTAAATTCAAAGACATGCCGGGATTTGGAAGTTACCGGTCCGGCAAGATCGCCCTGCAAGACCATGGCGATGATGTCTGGTTCCGAAACATCATGATCAAGCGACTGTAGAGCAAGTCCGTTCCAATAGAAAGCCCCCGGAAGTGAATACTTAACGGGGGCTTTCATTTTTTCAAGACCGATAGTTCTGAAATGAACCTATAGAACAGCCTTCTTTATAAATGCAGCGCTGCTTGCAATGCTGCCATACGGATCCGGCGTGTAGTTATTCTCCTGTTCGACAAAGTAATGCTTCAAGCCGGCCTTGTCAGCATGCGCAAAAAGCGACTTATAGTCTATGCTGCCGTTGCCGACCTCCGTATTCTCCTTACGGTTCGTTTTGCTCATGTCTTTAACATGCCACATGGTGAACCTGCCCGGGTGCTGTTTGATCATCTTAACCGGATCTTTACCCGCAAAAACCGCCCAGTAGATGTCCAGTTCGACCTTCACATCCTCGGCATCGGTCTGATTGAGAATAATATCCATCCCCGTTGTTCCGCCATGGTCTTCAAATTCAAAGTCGTGATTATGATACGCCAGTTTCAGACCTGCTTCTTTGCAAAGCCGGGCAGCCTGATCAAGCTTTTCAACTATAGCCTTATAATCATCAGCCGAGTTTCTAAGTCCGGGTGCCAGCCAGGGTATGGTGAACCACGCCTGGTTCGCCGCTGCAGCACCTTCTATCAAAGGCATGATATCGTCTTTCGTACCATTTTTAGTAAAAAATGCATCGGCGCCATAGTGGCCACTCGGAGATGTCAGCCCATTTGCAGAAAGGACTCTCTTGAACTCTTCCGGCGAAAGGCCCCAAAAACCTCCTTTAGGATTAAAACCATAGGTTTCCACTTCTTTGTAGCCGGCTGCTGCAACCTTTTCCAGCACTTCCTGTACTGTTCCCGGTTTCAGCAAGCTTCGCAGCGTGTATAACTGAATTCCCGTACGGGATGGCTTCACCGATGGTGCAGCGCCCAAAATAGACGGCCGGAATAAGGCCAGGCCCGCTGCCATAAAAGCAGCTTGCTGGATGAACTGTCGACGTTTGATCATGGCTGTTAAGAGTTTAAAAGAATAAACTTAACAGTTTCCAAAGTGTTTATCACACTCCGTTGAGATTTTTTTTACTGTTTTTTATCATCAGCGTTCAGCAGTCAGGTTTCAGCTATCAGCAGTCTGGTTTCAGTTTCAGCTATCAGCAGTGAGCTATCAGGTTTCAGCAGTCAGGTTTCAGCTATCAGCAATCAGGCTTCAGCCTTCAGCAGGAAATAGTTCTTCTTACCCCGCTGGGCCACGATAAACCTGCCATTGATCAGCTGATCTGAATTAATGATCTGCGCCGGATCGGCAACCTTTTCCCTGTTTATCGCAACACCTCCGCCCTGAATCATTTTTCGCGCTTCCCCTTTGGATGGAAAAACAGCGGTCTTTTCAGCAAGAAGGTCGGTGATGTTGATTCCAGAGGCGAGCTCAGCTTTAGAAACGCCGAACTGCGGTATCCCCTCAAAAACTTCCATTACGCCATCATCATCCAGCTTCGTTAAAAATTCGAGGGAACCATTACCGAACAAGAACTCGGAGGTCTTAATAGCAGTTTGCAGGGCGTCGTCGGAGTGTGTAAGCGCGGTTATCTCGCTGGCAAGGGCTTTTTGAAGGACACGTAAGTGCGGTGCCTCATCATGCTCTTTTTCCAGAGCTTCAATTTCCTCACGGGTTTTAAAAGAAAAAATCCGGATCCAGTTCCGGGCATCCTCGTCCGATGCATTCAGCCAGAACTGGTAGTATTTGTATGGCGATGTCTTTTTCGGATCCAGCCAGATGTTTCCACCTTCCGACTTGCCGAATTTTGTACCATCGGCCTTTTTTATCAGCTGCGTGGTCAAAGCAAATGCCTGACCGGATGCCTTACGGCGAATAAATTCAGTACCGGTTACGATATTTCCCCACTGGTCTGATCCTCCCATCTGCAGCAGACAATTACGTTCCTGCCATAAATGGTAGAAATCGTATCCCTGGATCAGTTGATAGCTGAACTCGGTGAACGACATGCCGGTCTCCCCTTCCAGTCGTTTGCGTACCGAATCCTTTGCCATCATGTAATTCACGGTTATATGTTTTCCGGCATCGCGGATAAATTCCAGGAAGCTGAAGTCTTTGAACCAGTCGTAATTGTTGACGATCTCGGCACTGTTCGCACCGCATTCAAAATCCAGAAACTTTTCGAGCTGCCTGCGAATCCCGTCGAGGTTCCGGCTCAGAACATCTTCGGAAAGTAAGCTCCTTTCTTCCGATTTACCGGTAGGATCTCCTACCATTCCCGTAGCGCCGCCAACCAATGCAAGAGGCTTATGCCCCGCTTTTTGAAAACGAACGAGCGTCAGAATTTGAGCAAGGCTTCCAACATGCAATGAATCCGCGGTGGGGTCAAAACCGATATAACCAGCTGTCATTCCTTTATTCAGTTGCTCTTCAGTACCCGGCATAATGTCGTGCAGCATGCCTCTCCAGCGTAATTCTTCAACAAAGTTCATCTCTATTAGT
>DASWXL010000122.1:0-3121 GCA_036405495.1 Sphingobacteriaceae bacterium
ATACTGGTAGCTCTGCCCCTTGGTCTGACCATTGCCATTTACCTGAATGAATACGCGCCACCCAGGTTCACGGCCATTGTAAAGCCATTGTTAGAGATCCTTGCAGCAATCCCAACGGTAGTCTACGGTTTTTTTGCGCTCACATTCGTGACACCGCTTCTGCAGTCGTTTATTCCAAACCTCTCCGGGTTTAACGCTTTGTCGGCCGGCCTGGTGATGGGTATCATGATCATTCCGTATATCTCGTCGTTAAGCGAGGATGCACTGCGCTCGGTGCCTAAGTCGCTGCGCGAAGCCGCTTACGGGATGGGTTCTACAAAGTTGCAGACCGCGTTCAGGGTTATGGTACCTGCGGCCTCTTCGGGAATAATTGTATCGGTGATCCTGGCCATATCGCGGGCAATAGGCGAGACCATGATCGTGGCGGTGGCGGCCGGGCAGGAGCCTAAGCTTACATTTAACCCGCTGACATCCGTCGAAACGATAACAACCTATATCGTTCAGGTAAGTATGGGAGACGTTCCGCGGAATTCCCTTGAATATAGTACGATCTTTTCGGCCGGGATGGCATTGTTCATCCTGACCTTCCTGTTAAATAATATCAGTTTCTGGATCAAACGGAAATATCATCAGAAGTATGAATAGTTTTAAGATCAGTAAGTTAAAGGATTCTGCGTTTAAGGTATTTGCTGTCTTTTGCACTTCCGTTGGCCTGATCGTGCTGGTGGTCCTGCTAGCTGTGATCGGCCTGGAGGGACTTCCGCGGATCAATGGCGACTTTTTAACCAATCTCCCTTCAAGGCTTCCGTCAAAGGCGGGTATCTATACAGCCTTATGGGGCATGGTGTGGGTGCTGGTGCTGACCGTGCTGATATCATTTCCGATCGGGATCGGTGCCGGGATTTATCTTCAGGAATATGGCCGGAAGAACTTTCTCACAAATATTATCGAAGTAAATATTTCTAACCTGGCGGGTGTTCCGTCAATTATTTACGGTATTCTGGGCCTGGAGTTATTCGGAAGGCTTCTTGGTTTTGGCAATAGCATCCTGACGGGAAGTCTGACCTTATCACTCCTCATCCTGCCATTGATCATCGTTTCAACGCGTGAGGCGATAAAGGCGGTGCCTAAATCGCTACGTGAAGCCTCCTACGGGCTAGGTGCTACCAAATGGCAAACGGTTTGGAATGTTGTGCTGCCATCGGCATTCGGCAGTATCATTACCGGACTGATCCTGGCGATCTCACGAGCCATTGGTGAAACGGCTCCCCTGATCGTGATCGGGGCGCTGGTCTATGTGCCGTTTGTGCCATCAGGCCCTATGGATGAGTTTACCGTTCTCCCTATACAGATTTTTAACTGGGTTACACGCCCGCAGGCAGGTTTTGTGACCAATGCCGCCGCAGCTATAGTCATCTTATTGCTCTTTACTTTTGCATTGAACCTGATAGCTGTGGTATTACGTAACAGATTCAATAAAAGAACCAAGTATTAGAACATGAAGCTCGAAGCGAGAAGCGTTAACTTATTTTACGGCGAGAAGCAGGCGTTAAAGAATATCAGCATGGGCATAGAAGCCAATACGGTCACCGCTTTCATTGGGCCGTCGGGCTGCGGAAAATCTACTTTTCTGCGGTGCTTTAACCGGATGAACGACCTGATCGAAAACGTTAAGATCACCGGGGATATCCTGATAGACGGTTTCAATATTTATAAAAGCAAAATAGACGTTGATGAACACCGCAAACGTATCGGAATGGTGTTTCAGAAGCCGAACCCCTTCCCGAAAAGCATTTTCGAGAATGTAGCTTACGGATTGCGTATCAAGGGTGTTAAGAACAAACAGGTTCTGGAAGAGGCTGTCGAGCGGTCCCTTAAGCATGCTGCACTGTGGGATGAGGTGAAAGACGATCTGAACAAGTCGGCCTTATCGTTATCAGGCGGACAGCAGCAGCGCTTATGTATCGCGCGGACTCTGGCTGTTGAGCCTTCGGTTATTCTGATGGACGAACCGGCATCGGCACTCGATCCGATATCGACGTCTAAGATCGAAGACCTGATCTACGAGCTGAAAAGCAAGTATACGATCGTGATCGTTACGCACAACATGCAGCAGGCAGCACGTATCAGCGACAAGACGGCGTTCTTTTACCTCGGCGAGCTGATCGAATACAACGATACTGCGGCGATGTTCACCAATCCGAAAGAAGAGAAAACACAGAATTATATCACCGGAAGGTTCGGTTAAAAACAAATTAAAGCTATGACTCACCTGGAAGAAGCACTGCAAAATCTTAAAGAGGAGATGACCGGAATGGCAAACCTGGTCACCTCGCAGATCAAGAAAAGTTTAACCGCACTGGTGGAAGAGGATACCGACCTGGCGCAGGAAGTGATCTTCAACGAAAAGCGCGTAAACGCCTATGAGCTGTCGGTCGACAAGGACTGTGAGAATATCCTCGCGTTGCTGAACCCGTTCGCAACCGATATGCGCTTTGTGTTTGCCACGCTTAAGATCAATACCGACTTTGAACGGATAGGAGACAACGCTGAAGGCATTGCCCAGTATCTGCTGATGTCAGGTAAGGGCTTTGATAAGGAGCTGCTTGAAGAATGCCGTTTCCCGGAGATGGCTGAAACCGTAAATAACATGTTGCAGACGATCACCAGGGCTTATGCGGAAGGCAACACTAAACTTGCCCGCACCATTTTTAAACAGGACATGATCCTGGATGAGATCAACAAGGCTTGTACAGACATAATCGCAACATATATTCACAGTAAGCCGGGTAATACCTATCAGGCGCTGTATCTGCTAACCGTTATCCGCAAGCTTGAACGGGTTGGCGACCACATCACCAACATCGCCGAAGAGATCATTTTTCACCTGGAAGCGAAAGTGCTGAAGCACATTAAGAAGGTTTCTGATGACGAGTAGCCGAGTTTGTAGCCCGGCAAAAGACGGCAATTAATAAAACACAAAATCCCCCTGGCAATCTGGTCAGGGGGATTTTTTCATTGCTCCAGTTTGGAGCCACGTGCTGGCATCTATTTATTGGATTTCCGTTTATTGTCTGATGCCATTTCTTTTGAAGCGTTACCTTTTTCGTTTTTGGTGGTC
>DASWXL010000123.1:0-4212 GCA_036405495.1 Sphingobacteriaceae bacterium
GAAGTTAAGCCCGCCAGAGCCAATGGTACTGCGGTAACACGTGGGAGAGTAGGTCGGTGCCAACTTTTATTCAAAGCCTTGTACAATCTGTACAAGGCTTTTTTGTTTGGGCACATTCTATTTTCCCCAACCTTCTTTTTAATTGGTTGTTTTATACAATAAGGGCATAAAGTGTCGAAGTTAACGGCTTTATCAGTATCTTTGCCCCTTAATTATTTTACATGAATATCAGTTACGGCGCACGCAGAGAGGTAATGAAGCATATTGAAAAGCATATGCTTGAAAAGATGCATGACTACCTTAAACCAATTGATACCAATTGGCAGCCATCCGATTTTCTACCCGATGCTACAAGAGAAGATTTTTTTGAAGGTATTCGTGATCTTCAGGAAAGTGCTAAAGGCCTTTCTTACGATCTGGTGGCTGTGTTGATTGGTGATACCATCACTGAAGAAGCGTTGCCGACCTATGAGTCATGGTTAACCATGGTTGAAGGTGTTTCCAAAGATGAGGAGGGAGGTTGGATGAAGTGGATCCGGCACTGGACAGCGGAAGAAAACCGTCACGGCGATCTGTTGAACAAATACCTTTACCTCTCGGGAAGAGTTGATATGCGCCAGATGGAGATCTCTACGCAATACTTAATTGCTGATGGCTTTGATATAGGTACAGACCGCGATCCTTACCGAAACTTTATCTATACCAGTTTTCAGGAATTGGCAACGAATATTTCCCACCGAAGAGTAGCTTCACTAGCTAAGAAGGATGGGGATACCCTATTGTCAAAGATGTGCGGAGTGATCGCGTCTGACGAGGCTCGTCATGCGAAGGCCTATAAAGATTTTATGTCAAAGATTTTTGAAGTCGATCCGAGTGAGGCGATCCTGGCTTTTGAAGATATGATGCGTAAAAAGATCGTGATGCCTGCACATTTTCTGCGTGAGGTCGGACAACAGATGGGGCAGACGTTTGGTCACTTCACCGATGCTGCTCAGCGGTTGGGCGTATATACTGCGCTTGACTATGTAGACATCATGAAGCAACTGTTAGCTGACTGGCAGGTTGAAAGCATTAGGGATCTGAATGACGCCGGCGAGAAGGCTCGTGATTATTTGATGAAATTACCTGACAGATTGATTCGGGTTGCTGAACGGATGAAAAACCCAGCCCTGGAGTATAAGTTTAGTTGGATTGCCCTATAAAATAAAGAAGCCCTGATCATTCAGGGCTTCTTCGTTTTTTACATGTTTCTTCTATATTGTCCTCCCACATCATAAAGGGCGTTGGATATCTGTCCAAGCGAACACGTTTTGCAGACTTCCATCAAACTTTCAAAGATGTTTTTCCCTTCAATTGCGGTCCTTTGCAGGTCCCTCAGGGCTTTTAGGGCCTTGTTCTCGTTTCTCTGTTGAAATGCGTGCAAGGAAGCTATCTGAAGCTGCTTCTCGTCTTCAGTTGCACGTATAACCTCACCTGGAATTACTGTCGGCGATCCTTTCTTATTCAAAAATGTGTTGACGCCGATGATCGGATACTCACCGGTATGCTTCAATGTTTCATAGTACAGCGATTCTTCCTGAATTTTTCCGCGCTGATACATGGTTTCCATAGCGCCAAGAACGCCGCCCCTATCATTGATACGCTTAAATTCTTCGAGAACAGCTTGTTCGACCAGATCGGTTAACTCTTCGATGATAAAGGCTCCCTGCAGGGGATTTTCATTCTTAGCTAACCCCAGTTCACGGTTAATAATCAATTGGATAGCCATTGCTCTGCGAACAGACTCTTCTGTAGGAGTGGTTATTGCCTCGTCGTAAGCATTCGTATGAAGCGAGTTGCAATTGTCGTAAATTGCGTAAAGCGCCTGCAATGTAGTTCGGATGTCGTTAAAGTCGATCTCCTGAGCATGAAGCGACCTTCCGGAAGTTTGAATATGATACTTTAGTTTCTGCGACCGGTCATTTCCTTTGTATTTGTGTTTTATGGCCTTTGCCCAGATCCTCCTTGCTACACGTCCAATAACTGAATACTCGGGATCAATTCCGTTCGAGAAAAAGAATGATAAGTTGGGCGCAAAGTCGTCAATGTGCATTCCCCGGCTTAGATAATATTCTACGAATGTAAAGCCGTTGCTCAGGGTAAACGCGAGTTGGGAGATCGGATTTGCGCCTGCCTCCGCGATGTGGTATCCCGATATGGAAACGGAATAAAAGTTTCGAACCTTATTGTCGATAAAATACTTTTGAATATCGCCCATCATTCGCAATGCGAATTCTGTAGAAAAAATACAAGTATTTTGAGCCTGGTCTTCTTTTAAAATGTCGGCCTGGACGGTTCCGCGGACGGTAGAAATTGCTTTCGCCTTAATGTTTTCGTAAACGTCGTTTGGTAACACCTGATCGCCGGTTACTCCCAGGAGCATGAGGCCGAGTCCGTTATTGCCTTTAGGAAGATCTCCATTGTACCGCGGCCGTTCTGTTCCCTTCTCACGATATATGGCCGCGATTTTTTCTTCGACTTTATCCTGTAGGCCGTTTTCAAGAATGTATTTTTCGCACTGCTGGTCGATCGCTGTATTCATGAAAAATCCAAGCAACATAGGGGCCGGACCGTTGATGGTCATGGATACGGAGGTTGAAGGATGACATAGATCGAAGCCGGAATACAACTTCTTTGCATCATCGAGCGTTGCTATACTTACGCCTGAGTTTCCGATTTTTCCATAAATGTCTGGTCTGATATGCGGATCTTCGCCATAAAGGGTGACCGAATCAAAAGCAGTAGACAAGCGATGGGCCGGCTGATCCAACGACACATAGTGGAAGCGTTTGTTGGTTCTTTCGGGGCCGCCTTCGCCGGCGAACATCCTGGTTGGGTCTTCACCCTCACGTTTCAAGGGAAATACCCCTGCAGCATAAGGGAAATCTCCGGGTACATTTTCCGTTAGTAACCACCGCAGAACATCCCCCCAGGCTTCATATTTAGGCAAAGCGATCTTCGGGATCCGGATCTTTGACAACGACTCCTGATAAAGTGATTGCCTTATTTCCTTATCCCGCACCTTATAAATGAATTCATCAGCCTGGTACTTTTTTAGGGTTTCAGGCCAATCGCGCAGCAGCCTTCTGCACTCTCCGTCCAGATCTTCCTCTAGCTTTTTGTACAGATCGCTAAGCTGAGAAACGTTCTGTTGATTCTTTTCCAGGAGGGCGATTGCTCCCTGTAACTGGAACATCTGTTGGGCGATTTTGCATTGTCTCACCACCCACATGCCATATTCTGCATTTGCTTCCGCGATCTCGGCAAGGTATCGTGTACGATCAGGTGGGATTATATAGACCTTCTCGGATTGCTCTTTGGTAAGTTCCATCTTTGCCTGAAAATCAACAGCAGTTTTGACTTTGATCTTGTTCATCAAAGCCGTGAACAGGTTGTTCATTCCAGGATCATTGAACTGAGACGCCATGGTGCCAAACACCGGAAGCTCCTCATCTTTTGCCTCAAATAACATGTGATTGCGTTTGTACTGTTTTCGCACATCACGAATAGCATCCAAAGCGCCTCGTTTGTCGAATTTGTTGATAGCAACGAGATCGGCAAAGTCAAGCATATCGATCTTCTCAAGCTGAGTGGCAGCGCCGAATTCAGGCGTCATTACATAAAGTGAAACATCGCAATGCTCGGTAATTTCAGTATCAGATTGTCCTATGCCTGAGGTTTCGACGATGATCAGGTCATAACCTGCAGCTTTGCAGATATCGATACTTTCCTGAACATATTTGGATAAAGCAAGATTCGCCTGCCGTGTGGCTAACGAACGCATGTAAATCCGGGGGTTGTTAATGGAATTCATCCGGATACGGTCTCCAAGTAAGGCACCTCCGGTCTTTCGCTTCGATGGGTCAACCGAAATGATGGCCAGCGTCTTGTCAGTTTCAATCAGAAAACGGCGAACAAGCTCATCAACTAATGAAGATTTTCCCGCACCTCCTGTGCCGGTGATTCCGAGAACCGGGATGGTTTTTAAACCGATCAGCTTTTTAACCTCTGTCAAAAAGTCTTCGGCGCCATCACGGTTGTTTTCGGCAACTGTGATAGCAGCTGCAATAGCAGGAACCTCCTTTTTCTGAATGCTTTTTATTTCACCGTTAAGTTTAGTTTTTGTTGGATAATCGCATTGTGCCAGCATATCATTAATCATTCCCTGCAGGC
>DASWXL010000124.1:0-19899 GCA_036405495.1 Sphingobacteriaceae bacterium
CAAAAGCTATTTTATAATCATCAAGCACTATTTTCCTGAAATCATCGAAGCTGATCTCTGATGCATCGAACTGGCTGGTAACTTTCACTTCTTCTGGTGTCATATACTGGTTATCGAGGGTCAAAAATAAAAAAAAGGGGCCTGAATGACGAAAAACGTAATGTTATATCGCCATCGCTTCAATTATACGGAATATTATACTTTTATTTTCTTTAACAGCAACGCAACTATTTTTGTTATTCAACGTTTACATTGGAATACTTTTTGAATTAAAAAGAAAGATTACATTTGTAATAAAACAAATCATCGAAATGAAAAGATTTATGATTTTATGCGCAGTGATTTTGGGTTTCACCACGATGACTGCAATGCAGACAAACAACAAGGCTGAATTCAAGTTCGACAAAGAGACGCATGATTTCGGCAAGATCACCCAGGGAAAACCGGTGAGTGTTGATTTTAAGTTCACCAATGCCGGTGATGAGCCTTTGATCATCGCGGACGTTGAGCCAACCTGCGGATGTACTGTTCCCAAATACACCAAGACACCTATTAAGAAAGGTGAGTCGGGAACAATTACGTTGACCTTCAATGCTGCTGCAAAGGGTCCGTTCAATAAAGCGGTTACCGTAAAGTCGAACGCAAAAACTCCTGTTAAGTATCTTTACATCAAGGGTGAAGTAGTTTCTGCGAATACTAAATAAGACAGAAAATTTTAAATATTGCTAAAACCCTTCCAAACGGAAGGGTTTTTCTATTTTTGCCATTATGCCGAAAATTTCAAGCAAAGGGCTGGCCATGCCGGCCTCTCCCATCAGAAAATTGACCCCGTTTGCCGAAAAAGCGAAGCGCGACGGAAAGAAAGTATATCACCTCAATATCGGTCAGCCGGACATTCAGACGCCGGAGGTTATGCTGAACGCGGTTAAGAACATCGACTTCACGGTATGGGCCTATACGCCGTCAGAAGGCACCCATTCGTACCGGTCAAAGCTTGCTGAATATTATAACAAACTGAACTATAACATCACGCCCGAAAATATACTGGTTACCACAGGTGGTTCTGAAGCAATTACCATTGCCATGCAAACCTGCCTCGACCCGGGTGATGAGATCATTATACCTGAGCCCTTTTACGCGAACTATAATGGCTTTGCCTGCATGAGCGATGTGGTTGTAAAGCCAATACTTTCGCACATTGAAAACGGCTTTGCCCTGCCGGCGATCAGCGAATTTGAAAAACTGATTACCGAAAGAACGAAGGCGATCATTATCTGCAACCCGAATAATCCGACAGGATACCTGTATTCACGGGAAGAGCTGGAAGAGCTTAAAAAGCTTTGTCTGAAGTATGATCTCTACCTGTTCTCTGATGAGGCTTATCGCGAGTTCTGCTATGATGGCCGTTCGTTCGTATCGCCTATGCACCTGGACGGACTCGACCAAAACGTTATTGTAATGGACACTGTTTCTAAACGGTACAGCGCCTGCGGTGCCCGCTTAGGGTGCCTGATCACTAAGAACAAAGACGTATTGGCTGCAGGATTAAAGTTTGCCCAGGCCCGGTTAAGTCCGGGAATGGTGGCGCAGATCGCAGGAACTGCCGCTATAGAAACGCCGGACAGTTATTTCGAGGCGGTAAATAAAGAGTACACCCAACGCCGGGATATCCTGGTAGCTGGCCTGAATAAGATCGAAGGGGTTTATTGTCCTAATCCGGGAGGTGCGTTTTATGTGGTTGCGCGTTTCCCGATCGATAATGCCGATAAGTTCTGCCAGTGGATGCTTGAAGAGTTCGATTATGACAATCAGACAGTAATGATGGCTCCGGCGACAGGTTTTTACAGCAGTTCTGACGCAGGAAGCAACGAAATACGTTTGGCATACGTTTTGAAAAAGGAAGATCTTGAGAACGCGATCAAATGCCTGGAAGTAGCTTTGGCACAATATCCGGGCAGGACGATCAGTTCAAAGACGGCGGTTGGCAGTCTTTAGCAGTGTGAAGGTTGTCTTTCGGAAATTCCGGTTGCAACACAATTTACTGCCTCAAACAACGTTTGTTTATAGTAATACATACTGGGGTCGACCGGAATTGACAGGGTGGAGATGAGTATGTAAGCATGCAGCGCATTGTGAGTATAGCGCTTAAATCTGAACTCTCAAACTACAATTGGCGAAAACAACTACGCCTTAGCTGCTTAATTTAGAATTAAGTAAGCTTTTGTTCCGCTAAGTCCTGTTCTGTGGCTTAGCATCAGGAGCATCGAACAACAGAGCTGGCCAGGGTTTAATGGTGTAACAACCCGGCGAGACAAAACACCTACGGAAGACGGTACAGGTAAGCCGCTGACCTTCCCCTTCCCGACAATCTAACAGCAGGCTAAGCATGTAGAAAGCGTAATTCGTCCCATGTTTGGACGAGGGTTCGAATCCCTCCGGCTCCACAACAAACTGTTCCAAAACCTTCTGAATGATAAGTTCAGAAGGTTTTTTTTATGCCTTTAGCCGGAGGGATGAGAACCCGGTAAAGGGGGTTCGAACTTTTCTCTCGAGCAGGACCTCCCTTTATTTTCTTCTTTCTCAAACATCTTACCTCACACAATGTATTGATTATCGAACCTAATCAATAGCTGTTACAACAGTTTATTAAGGCACTATGCGGCTCGCAAGAAAAATATATTTTCTGATAGGGATTGCTATACTCCTGATTCTGTCAAATACGGTTTTCTTCGTCTATATGGTTAGCCTTAATGAGAGATACTATGCTACCGCCAGCAACAGTCATCACGTCATCCAGAAATCCACCGAACTGTTATCGCTCATCAGGGAGGGTGAATCAGGACAACGTGGTTACATCATTACCAACGACCCGGAGTACCTGAAGCCATTTTCGGAAGCCAGAAGCAAGTTTGACACGATCTTCACCGAATTTAAAGAAATAACAGATACCGCGGTCTATAGCCAGGCCAATATCGACAACCTGGAGAAACTGCTTCGCAACAAGATGAATGAACTTACCGCAACAATTTCACTCCGCAGAGAAAACAGAAACCTGGAGGCGTTAAACGTGGTTCGGTCAGACCGCGGTCGCCTGCTGATGAACGAGATCGCAGGAGAAATTGAAAAACTGATACGGGAAGAAAAAAGCCGGTTGACCGAACACCAGAATGACGTAAAAAAGTATGCATGGCGAACCAAAGTATATTCCGTGCTCAGCAATACCGTACTGTTGGCTGTTGCCATATCCTCGATCATAAACATCCGGAGCAACAGGAAGAGCATCCGGCGGCTCTTTGGCGAGGTGGAAGAAAAGAATACGTTACTCGAAAACCAGACGAGCGACCTTCAGCGGCTCAGTCATGACCTGATCCAGCAGAACCGGGAACTTGAACGGTTTGCCTACGTTGCTTCCCACGACCTGAGAGCTCCGGCGGCAAATATGGAAGCGTTATTGCGACTTTACCAGGAGGCGAAGAACCAAAAAGAACGCGAAAACCTGGTAGAGACCATGCACGACGTATCGGAAAACTTATCTACTAAACTGAACGAACTGGTCGACTCGCTGAGGGACAAAAATGAGATCAGCCGATCAAGTGAAACGCTGTCTTTCCAGCCAATCTATGACACGATCATTCAAAACCTGTCCGTTGAAGTTCGCAAGTCCAATGCGACCATCGAGCACGATTTTTCAGACGCGCCCCAAATAACTGCACCGAAAAGCTACCTGGAAAGTATCCTGCAAAATCTTATTTCCAACGCAATTAAATACCGGTCGCCGGGGAGAGTACCGGTCATTAAAGTGAGGTCTTACAAAGACAAAGAAAGGATCTGTTTTGAAGTGTCTGACAACGGCCTGGGGATCGACCTCAATAAGTATGGCGGTCAGCTCTTCGGCCTCTACCAAACCTTTCATAACCATCGCGACAGTAAAGGTGTGGGATTGTACATCACCCGGGCGCAGGTTCTATCGCTTGGAGGCCGGATCGATGTCGATAGTACCCCGGGCGAAGGCTCCACGTTCAGGGTGTGTCTGTAGATGATTCAAAGAAGCGGTCGTGAAAATTAACCAGGAACAGCTGTGTAGTTGCTCGCGTCAGGCCGGTATACAGCCACCGTAGAAACCCGGCATTGACCATATCTTCGGTCAGGAATCCCTGATCAATGAACACGGCGTCCCATTGCCCCCCCTGTGCTTTATGACAGGTAACGGCGAACGCAAATTTGATCTGCAGGGCGTTATAATAGGGATCCTTCTTTAGCTCCTGCATCTGCATGCGCCGGCTGCCCAGGTGCCTGTAATCCTCGAGAACGGCCTCAAATAATTTCTTACTGTTTTCAACCGATAAATTAGGCGTTTCGGCGTAGAGCGTATCCAGTAACACTTTGCATGTCAGCGGCTCCTTATCAGGATGATCCACCAGTTCGATGACCACATCGGCAAAGCGGAAACCGTACTGTTCTTCGATTCGCCGGACCTTGCGGATCATGGCGATATCACCATTTGCAATGAACTCCCCGCTGTCTTCTTCCGGTGATAGCCAGAAATAGTTGTTCCTTACGATCATGATATAGTCGCCGCCGGTCAGCTCTTCTTCGCGGTAAAGGATCCGGTTTCGGATATTCTGATTGTAGATATTTGCATTTTTGTTCGACCGGCATACCACCAGCGTATTCTCGATCCCGAATTTATCGTAAGCATAATTAAGGCCTTCTATCAGCTTCTCCCCCGTCATCCTGTATATATCGGCGAAACCTTTCACAGCGAACTCGGGAAACGCCTCCACTCCCGCACGGATCAGTTCACGGGTTTGCGTAGCATTATGCAGGATCCCCGATTCCTTTTGCTGTCGTACAACATCAGTAAGTTCATATGTAAAGATCCCCAGCCCGTACCGGTCGCTCAGCACCTTCGTGTTCAGCGCCGGACTATAGTCAAGTCCGACGGGCGGCAGCTGTGCCGTATCGCCCACCAGCATCAGCTTGCAGTTTTTGCCGTTATATACATACCTGATGAGATCACTCAGCAAACTATGCCGGCTGAACTCCCCGGCCTGGTCGGAGATCATTGAAGCCTCATCGACAATAAAAATTGTATTAGCTGCGATGTTTTCGCCCAGCACAAACGACATATCGGGCGAAGCCGCCTCTTTTTTGCGATAGATCTTCTTATGAATGGTGAAGGCTTTCTTTCCTGAATAGTTGCTGATCACCTTGGCCGCACGACCGGTTGGTGCAAGCAACACAGACTTAAGTTTTATTCGGGGCAATACTTTCACGAGCGCGCTGATAAGCGTGGTTTTACCGGTCCCCGCATAGCCTTTCAGAACGCAACACTCGTCACCGCCGTCCGCCACTAAAAACGCTTCCAGCACGCGGAAAGCCTCCGTTTGCTGAGAGGTGGGCGACTTGCCGAACTGTTGGGTAAGCAATTCCGGAATTGTATCCATCGTTTGCAAAAATGCATAATCGATCGCAGTAATGAGAACACCCCGGGAGAACAAAACAGGGTCATCATCGCATTATTGGCAGAGAAATTATACTTTTGCTAACTGATGAACACCAAGCTTCAACTAACAGAAAGTACTTTCGGGTCTCAATCGTCTTCAAAATGCGACTTGCTTCTTCAGATCGGGGTTAACAACATCAGCTATGCTGTTATCGAAAAAGGTCCGGAGCAACTGAGGTCCCTGTGTGAGGTTGACGGTACGCTGAAAGATCTGGAGATGCTCGTGGCTGCAGATGCGACCCTCGGGCATGACTACAGGAAGGTGAAGATCAGTGTGGATTCCACCAGGTTCACATTCATTCCGCAGGAGGTCTTTTCGGAGTTTTACATCGAAAACTACGCTAAGTTCATTCAACCGGCTTCAACGTCCGATCTGTTACTGAATGACATCCGTGCGTTCAGCATCAAAAATCTGATCGCTGTTGAATCCGAAATACAGAACCTACTTAAAAAGCATTTTCCGACTGCTACCATTTTCGGACAGGCGACCCCATTTATAGAGGGATGCTGGAAAGTATCAAAGGAAACGGAAAAACAGCAATTGTTTATTAATCTCCGCCCACGGCACTTTGAGGCAGTGATCATTAAGGAAGAGCAGCTGCTCTTCTATAACATTTTTGAATGTCAGCTACCTGACGAATTCAATTACTTTCTGCTGCTACTGATCAGGCAGTTTGGATTGGAAGCGGTCAACACAAAGGTAATGATCGCCGGAACCCTGGAGGCGGACTGTCCGTTTTATCCGCGATTAAAGAAGTACTTCGACGATATTCAACCGGCAGACGCTGGTCTCCTTGCTACGTCTTCCGAAACTTTTGAGCTGATATCCCTGCAGCCATATTTCTCGTTGCTCAGCCTTAATCTATGCGAATAATCGGCGGGAAACTGAGAGGGCTGCTGATCCATCCGCCGGCAAACCTGCCTGTGCGTCCGACTACCGACCTGGCAAAGGAAGCCCTTTTCAACATCCTGAATAACCGGTACGCTTTTGAAGGACTCCGCGTGCTTGACCTCTTCAGCGGAACAGGAAACATGTCACTGGAGTTTGGTTCACGCGGCGCAGCTGAGGTGATCGCTGTCGATAAACACTTCGGCTGTTTCAACTTCCTGAAACAGACAGCGGTTAAGCATGACCTCAAAAACATCAGGGCCAATAAGGCCGACGTCTTTAAGTTCCTGGAGCTGGAAACGGAGCCGTTTGACATCATTTTCGCAGACCCGCCGTATGATCTTCCCACAATTCCCAGAATACCCGAGATTGTTTTTAACAGAAATCTCCTGACGACGGGTGGCTTGCTTATTGTTGAACATCCCACTATGAAAAAGCTTGACAGTCACCCCAACTTCGCTGAACAGCGCAAGTATGGGAGCTCATCGTTCAGTTTTTTTGAAAACGAAGGATAAGTCAGGGCACCACGGGTCGAACTTAATGTGTCGGGTTTCGCAGCTTTTTGACTTTTGACTTTTGGCTTTTAACTTTTGCCTTTACCTTTACGGAATGAAAATCGCCCTTTTCCCCGGTTCATTTGATCCTGTCACAAAAGCTCACATTGATATCCTGCGCCGTTCGATGTCATTGTTTGATAAGGTGGTCGTAGGCATCGGCCTGAACAGCACCAAACAGGCACTATTAACCGCCGAAGTACGAAAGAGCATTATGGAGGCCGTTCTTGCCAATGATCCCAAGATCGAAGTAACAACATATGAAGGACTTACCGTAGACTACGCCAAAAAAATAGGTGCCTCTTATCTCGTGCGCGGAATAAGAACAGTTTCCGACTTCGAATATGAGAAAGGGATAGCCCATATCAACCATGCGCTTGTTCCTGAGATCGAAAGCATCTTTATTCTGAGCAAACCCGGCTATTCGTCCATCAGTTCGACTGTTATACGTGACATACTCCGAAACAAGGGAGATGTGAGCAAATTTGTTCCGGAAGAAGCTTTAAAATTCCTCTAGTCGCTTACTATAAGGGTCAGCACATCGGCGATCAGCGGATATGTGTTAGACCGTATCATGCCGAAATCGGTCGTCGCAACCCAGCGCGCATCGGTAATGCCTTCCTCTATCTGAGGTATCAGGCTCGTCTGGCCTTCCGCAACCATTTTATACCAGCTTGTTTTCTTTAATATGAGGGAGCCGTTTTCCTGGTAAACGTGATAGGTATTACATAACTTATCTCCCAGTTTGCTTATACGGATACCGCACTCCTCCTCCACTTCCCTGACCGCTGCTTTCCT
Organism: Sphingobacteriaceae bacterium; assembly: GCA_036405495.1. Taxonomy (GTDB): domain Bacteria; phylum Bacteroidota; class Bacteroidia; order Sphingobacteriales; family Sphingobacteriaceae; genus DASWTL01. The sequence continues at coordinate 7,748 of DASWXL010000124.1, forward strand.
TGGCTTTTCATCCGCATCGAGTTTCCCCTTTGGCAGATCCCATTTGCCATTTCGAAAAATGAACAAAAACATATTTTCTTCGTTTCTGACTACGCCCCCTGCAGCTTTTATAAAGGTCGACGAGTTTTTTATCTTTTTAAAGAATCGCTTCGCATTCACCGTTTCCGCAACAAAAAGGATCGGCCCGGGCTCGCGTTTCATCTGCTCATAAAACGCACCGAAATCAAATGATGTGATATCGATGTGCTGATGCGGAGGCAGAGCCGCCTGAGGGTTTTCGGTAATGAGAAGAACAATCTGGTTGATATAAATCCGATAGGTATTTCCCGACATAGTATATAGAAAAGATCTCTGGTGATAGGACGTCTTGTTAAAAAGCCAAAATTACTATAATTTACCACCTGTAATAAACCTTATGTGTAATGGTTAAAATTAAAGAAATAGATAAGGTAGAACCCGGTGATTTTGTAAACCATCACGGCACATTATCGATAATTACATCCATTGAAGTAAACGATCAGACTGTTAAGATGACGCTTGAAAACGGTCAGACCATTGAGGAAGAGACCGGCACCCGAATGGAGTTTTTCCGAATCCTGGTGAAACAACGGTTTTCCTAGCTTTTTGCAGCAGGCGGCTTTTTACAACCCCGCGTATTCCAGGCTTTTAATGCTACTGATTTCCAGCTGTTGGTAAATAGTACGGCTGTCATGCAACCAAACTTGTCCTTTTTGTGTTATTTTTGTCCCTGTTCATTGCAGCAGTGAGTTTGAAAACACCCTGAATCTTCTGCGTTTTTAACATCAGACCAAAGCGCCGAAAAAGCTCTCTATGAACTCTAGAAATTTGAACCATGATTAACAAAAGTGAGACCGAAGAGAAAGTTGCCGAGTTTTTGTTACAGATTAAAGCAATTAAATTACAACCAAACAATCCGTTTACATGGGCTTCGGGATGGAAATCTCCAATTTATTGCGATAACCGTGTAACGCTCTCCTATCCATCTATCAGAACTTACATCCGTCAAAACCTGTCAGCGCTTATTCAGGAGGAATATGGCTCGGTCGGATTGATCGCCGGAGTTGCCACTGCCGGAATTCCGCAGGGTGTCCTCGTTGCGCAAGACCTCGGTTTGCCGTTCGCCTATGTGCGTTCAAAACCTAAAGACCATGGCCGGGGAAATCTGATCGAAGGGGAAATTTTCGAGGGGCAGCGCGTTGTAGTTGTCGAAGATCTGATCTCTACCGGAAAAAGCAGTTTACAGGCTGTTGAGGCACTAAGAGAAGCGGGGTGCGATGTAGCCGGACTGGTTGCGATCTTCAGCTACGGCTTTGACGCAGCTGAAGAGAACTTCAAAGCTGCAAAATGCCGTTTTTCTACCCTCTGCAATTACAGTTCACTGATCGATTACGCCTCGGAGCACAATTTTGTATCCCGGGAAGAGGTCGAGTTACTAAGGAAATGGCGGGAAAACCCTGCTGAATGGGGAAACACCATTAACAATTCAATCGCATGACCGTTTTTGAAAGCAAAGCTATAATTGCCAGATCCGCATCAGAAGTTTATTCGTTTCTTTCCGATCTGAATAATCATGAAAAGCTGATGCCGGAAAATGTTTACAACTGGTCATCTACCAGCGACGAAGCAAGGTTTACCATTCAGAATATGGCAAAACTTGCATTGAAGGTCTCTAACCGGATAGAGAACAGCACGATCATAATTGCCCCTGCAGAAGAAGTCCCGTTTGGGGTAGAACTCCGCTGGGTAATATCGGATAACGGCGATAATAGCACCACTGCAGTGCTGACGATCTCCGCTGATCTGAATATGATGATGAAGATGCTGGCCAGCGGCCCGCTGCAGAAGCTTACCGACCATCAAACTCAGAAGCTAAAATCAGTTTTAGCGTAATAACGTTCAAAAACTTGTCAGGTTCCGGCGAAGCTTGACAAGTTTCTTCTCTTCTGAACTTTTTTCCGCCCGATTCACTTCCAACCAGTCGTTTCGTCATTTAAACCTGATTTTAAACGACAAAATTTCCGAAAAGAAACCATAAAAACCGCGTGGCTGTTCTTTTGATACCTATCCGGTAAAAACGCTTACAGCTATGAATTTTAACAACTTTACCATAAAAGCTCAGGAAGCCGTGCAAAAGGCATCTGAAATAGCCGTTGGAAATCAGCAGCAGGCTATTGAAAGCGCCCATTTACTTAAAGGCCTATTAACGGTCGATGAGAATGTGATCAGCTATTTGCTGAAAAAGCTGAACGTTAACCTGAACCGGATAAACAGCGTTCTTGACGCCGAGATCCAGAGCTTCCCTAAAGTAAGCGGAAGCAATATCTATCTGTCATCGGGCGCTAACAGCGCGCTGCAGAAAGCGCAGTCGTACCTTAAAGAGTTTAAAGACGAGTTTGTGTCTGTTGAACACATCCTATTGGGCATTCTGAATGCCGGCGACAAGACCAGCAACATGCTGAAAGACGCCGGAGTGAACGAAAAAGACCTGAAAAAAGCAATTACCGAATTAAGGGGCGACAACCGGGTGACCGATCAAAACGCTGAAGCAACATATAATGCTTTAAATAAATACGCCCGTAACCTGAATGAGTACGCCGAATCAGGTAAGCTTGATCCGGTGATCGGCCGGGATGAAGAGATACGCCGTGTGATTCAGATCTTATCCCGCCGTACCAAGAACAACCCGATCCTGATCGGAGAACCTGGCGTCGGTAAGACCGCCATTGCGGAAGGTATCGCCTTCCGGATCATCAAAGGCGATGTACCTGAAAACCTGAAGTCGAAGATCGTTTACTCACTGGATATGGGCGCCCTGATCGCGGGAGCAAAATATAAAGGGGAGTTCGAGGAGCGCTTAAAAGCCGTTGTAAAAGAAGTTACGCAAAGTGATGGCGAGATCATTCTTTTCATAGATGAGATCCATACGCTCGTTGGCGCAGGCGGCGGCGAAGGAGCCATGGATGCCGCTAACATCCTGAAGCCTGCCCTGGCGCGCGGCGAATTGCGTGCTATCGGTGCAACCACGTTAAATGAATATCAGAAGTACCTTGAAAAGGATAAGGCGCTTGAACGCCGCTTCCAGAAGGTGATGGTAGACGAGCCGGATACCCAGGATGCCATTTCCATCCTCCGCGGATTGAAAGAACGCTATGAGACACATCATAAAGTACGTATCAGGGATGAAGCCATTATTGCTGCCGTCGAGCTCTCACAACGCTATATTTCCGACCGCTTCCTCCCCGATAAAGCGATCGACCTAATGGACGAAGCGGCCTCCAAACTTCGCCTGGAGATGGATTCTGTTCCGGAAGCCGTGGATGAGCTGGAACGCAAGATCATGCAACTGGAGATCGAACGGGAAGCCATTAAACGGGAAAACGATGAAAAAAAGGTGTCAGAACTGAGCGAAGAGATCGCCAATCTTTCTTCTGAACGAGATTCGCTACGGGCCAAGTGGCAGGGCGAAAAAGACCTGGTGGAAGGCATCAATACCAAACTGGAGCAGATCGAGAACTTTAAGCTGGAAGCCGAACAGGCCGAACGGGCCGGCGATTACGGCAAGGTTGCTGAGTTACGTTACGGCAAGATCAAGGAAGCGCAGGATGAAGCGGAAAATCTGAAGAAACAACTGGAGGAGCAGCAGCATAGCGAAAACCGAATGTTGAAGGAGGAAGTGACTGCCGATGACATTGCAGGCGTTGTTTCGCGGTGGACCGGAATTCCGGTTACAAAGATGATCCAGAGCGAACGCGAGAAGCTGCTGCATCTGGAAGAGGAATTGCATAAACGCGTTGCCGGGCAGCACGAAGCTATAGAGGCTATTTCTGATGCTATCCGCCGTTCGCGTGCCGGCCTGCATGATAAAAGAAAACCGATCGGTTCGTTTATTTTCTTAGGTACTACCGGTGTTGGTAAAACGGAACTGGCAAAAGCCCTGGCGGAGTTTCTGTTCAATGACGAGCACAGCATGGTACGTATCGATATGAGCGAATACCAAGAGCGGCATGCGGTGTCACGACTGATCGGAGCGCCTCCGGGATACGTAGGATACGATGAAGGCGGACAATTAACGGAAGCGGTTCGCCGCAAGCCCTATTCCGTGATCCTGCTGGATGAGATCGAAAAAGCCCACCCGGACGTATTCAACATCCTGTTGCAGGTACTCGATGACGGCCGTTTAACAGATAATAAAGGTCGCGTGGTGAACTTCAAGAACACCATTATCATCATGACGTCCAACATCGGTTCCCACCTGATACAGGAAAACTTTAAAAACTTTGAAGAAGCTAACCAGGATGAGGTGATCGCCAGAACTAAGAACCAGTTGTTCGATCTGTTGAAACAAACCATCAGGCCGGAGTTTCTGAACCGCATAGACGACCTGATCATGTTTACGCCGCTAGGTCGTAACGAGATCCGCGACATTGTTGAATTGCAGTTCAAAGGAGTACAAAATACATTAGCAGAAATGGGTATAGATATCGAAGCTTCAGCAGAAGCCCTTGACTGGCTGGCACAGCTCGGTTATGATCCGCAGTTCGGCGCCCGTCCGCTGAAACGCGTAATCCAGAAGCGCATCCTGAACGAGCTTTCAAAAGATATCCTTGCCGGAAAAGTGGATAAGGACAGCAGGATCAAACTCGACATGTTCGATAATCAGTTTGTGTTTATGAATACTGAAGAGAAAACGGAAGCTTAAGGGCAAAAGCTTAAGTGGATATGAATAAAAAGCCGCACTGATGTAAATCCGTGCGGCTTTTTAGTTCGTGTTGACCGTCTGAATAAAGGACACCATAAAGCGCTAAACTATTCAAAAATACGTTATCTCTCTAATGACTTCCCGTTGAAGAACGCCATTAAGAAAAATGAGCCTTTTAACCCAGTTACCCTGCCGATCTGTTTCGTCGCGGACCTGGTAATTAAAGACCGTGCGCTTCCCTCCTTCGATCACTTCTTCCATAACGTTTACTTCACCCTTTTTGTAGCTTCTAAAAGACGCTGATTGCCTGGGATATCGGGTTTCCAAAAATTCTTCGCTGCCTCTTTTCTTCAAAAGAGTTTCTTTACGAATACCAACTTTACCGTACTCGATTTTTTTTGTAATAGTCGTATCCCCATCACTATAGTGACTTTCTGAATAACTTAATACGCCTTTGCGATAAACGTCCCTGGATGTGATCCTGTTATCGATATATTGATATGCTGTTGTAACCGTGTCGTTCGGCCAGGGCGTGAAAGTACCGAATGCTTCGAGTCCATAGCCATCGGGAGCATTACGATATATTTGTCTCGTCTGATTATGGTGACCGTCGTACTCATAAGTAACAAAACTCATTAACTTACCCGATGCGCCGAAATTTGACTTTTTCAGGGGATTGTTGTATTGATCATATTCAATAACGGTGCTGTCTGCAAGACGTGGCCCACCTGCAAACTCCATCGCAATACTTTTTCTTTCCCTATCCCGATAGAGGTAGGTGATGGAACGGTATAAGGTATCGCCGCTGAATGACTCCAGTACTGTTCTCCTGCCATGTTGATCGAACTGAATGGCTATCGTCGACTTTTGATCACGGGAGCCGGTGGCGATCACCCTGACGTTCCGAAGTACCTTACCTTTGGAAAATTCAAAATGCCTGACCCGAGCCACTTTCTGATCAACTGAATCTGTGTTATAATTCTTAGACGACACAGTAACGGTTTTCACTAAGCCAACGAGGCCATACGGCACGTCATAGCGAACAGGCTGCTCTGCCGGGAAATCGGGCAGCAGTTGTCCATTCAAATTCGTCGCAAGCAAAATCAGCAGCAATATTATGGTGATTATTCTCATGGATCTTCCCGACGGCGACTAGAAAGCCGTTATCTTACCTGTCTTGTTTTTAAGCTGCTTTGAAATCAAGTCCACGATCAGCTGTTCATCTGCAGGAGCCGAAACAGCAATAGCACCCAGGGGAGCTTGCCATACCTCTTTTTTGCGAATTTTCTGTGTCTTATCCCCGACTTTAAGGATCAAATCACAAAAATATTCAACCTTCAGCGTTTTAAATTCGTTGTCCAGTTTTCCGTTTCTGAGATGATCTTCACTCGTTAAGCTTGAAAAGCTAACGAGTGTAACGCTAACCTGCTTATTCAGCACCTCCTGTTTAAGCTTTTGAAGAAATAAGCGACTGAACAATAACTCATTAAGTCGCGTATTCGTCTTGTTTACCAACAGCACGTCAGAACCGGCGGTAAACGCTAAAGAAACAGTGGCGAAAAAAGCCATCAGCACGATTAAAAATTTTTTCATACTTTTTTTATAACAAGATAATAATTTTACAAGAAGATAAAAAACACAGAAATAATTCTTCTTTACCTATTCTTCAGAAATATTGGGGGGGTGCGGAATAGAAATCTGCTTTACTTTCCGATCAGCCCTGTCATAAAGCCCATAAACGACGACGGGTTTACTCCCAGCCAAACGATCAGTACGGTAACGGCTGATAAGGTGACACTGCTGAACAGGTAAAACAACGGATGAGCCCGCTTCCCTTCTGCAGCGGTTTGACCTTGTGCCGAAAACATTGCCGTAATCATTCGCAGGTAATAATAGAGGCCAACCACACTACTGAGGACGAGGACCAGGCAGCTTATAAACAACCCTTGCCCCAGTCCGGAAAAGAGGATGTAGAACTTACCGATGAAGCCTGCAGTAAGCGGTATCCCCGCCAGCGACAACAGGGCGGCTGTAAAAATGCACGCCATAAGCGGCCTTCGCCAGAAAAGGCCGCGGTAGTCGGCAATGTATTCGGCATCAGTATCCCGGCCCGACAAAAGTGACACCACACCAAAGGCCGCGAGCGTGCTGAGAAAGTAAGTAAGCAAATAAAAGCTCACGGCCGGGGTACTATGCGTTCCTGAAGACATAAACGCCACGAGCATATAACCGAGGTGGGCGACGGAGGAATACGCCAAAAGGCGTTTCACGTTCTGCTGCTGCAGTGCCAGCAGGTTGCCCATGACCATGGAAGCGATCGCTATTACGACAAAGATGATCTGGATCACGTCAGATCGTAAACCGTCAACCGACGTAAAAAACCGCAGCATCATGGCTAATACCCCGCCTTTAGAAGCGGTGGCAATAAAAGCGGTGATGGGCGGAGGTGCTCCCTGATACACATCGGCTGCCCAGAGGTGGAACGGCACGATGGCCAGCTTAAAACCAATCCCTACCAGCATCATACCCAGTCCCGTAAGCACTAATGGCGTAAAGGAAGCCGACTGCAGTTTATTGGCTAATACACCGAATTCCATACTTCCGAACTGAAAATAGATCAACGCCATGCCGAACAGCAGGAAAGCCGACGAGAAAGCCGCCAGCACGAGGTACTTGATCCCTGCTTCTACCGGATGGTGGCGCGCCCGCAGGTAGGCAATGAGCCCATATAAACCTACGCTTAAGAGTTCAAGCCCCAAAAACAGCGATATAAAGTGATCGCTGATCGCCAGAACGCAGGCTCCCAGGGTTGCCAGCTGAAGCAAAACATAATACTCTTTGGGATTTTCCTCCTTTTCAGCGAAATACAGGTACGACAGCACATTGATCACCAGGCCCGAAAAAATGATCAGTCCGACAATGAACACTCCGAACCCGTCAACAATAAGTAAGGGCGGTATAGCGTATGGAATGGCTCTGCCGATAATGAACAATGCGCCAAAGGCGAGTGCGAAAAATACCAGACTGAATACTTCGATCATCCGGTGGCCGGCCTTCATCGCAATTAACAGCATGATCAGCACCGAGGCGCAGGCCAGTATCAGCAGAGGTGAAAGCACGTAAAAATCTTGTCCCAACATGCCGTTTACTTTTTTAGTGGATGTATTTTAAGTTCCGATACGGTTTCAGATGGTATCCGATCGCGGTCATCAGCCGAAGCAAAGACGCTGGTAAACTGATCTACCATCGGCTTCGCCGCATCAATTACCGCCTGCGGATATACGCCAAGCCACGCAACAGACAGGCTCAAAACTGCCAGGGCAATACCCTCCCGGATAGAGAGATCCCGGGTTTGTGCCCGCTCTCTGGCAGGCTGCTCCAGAAAGATCTTCTGAACAATACGCAGTGAATAAATGGCCGAAAAAATAAGGCCCAGGGTGCCGGCAACAGTGATCCATACGTTAACATCGAAACTGCCCATGAGAATGAGAAACTCGGCTATAAAATTCCCCAGTCCCGGCAGGCCCAGTGAAGCCATTGCGAACAGCACCGTGACGCCTCCCATCGCCGGCATCTGCCCCCAGAGGCCGCCCATCTGATCGAGGTCGCGTGTATGAAGCCGCTCTTTAAGCATCCCCGCGATGAGGAACAGGGCGCCGGTACTGATTCCGTGCGTAAGCAATTGCATGACGACGCCCTGCACGGCAAGCTCATTGAAGGCAAAGACGCCCAGGATCACGAACCCCATGTGACTGACGCTGGTATAGGCGACCAGCCGCTTAAGGTCCGTTTGCGAATACGCCTGAATAGCTCCGTAAATGATACCGATCACCCCAAGCAGCATGGCCCATTCCGCTATCGAGGCAGCAGCTTCGGGAAACAAGGGCACGGCAAAGCGCATCATGCCGTAAGCTCCGGTTTTGAGCAGTAACCCTGCCAGGATAAGACTTCCTGCGGTTGGCGCCTCGCCATGCGCGTCCGGTAGCCAGGTATGAAAAGGAAAAACGGGCAGCTTCACTGCAAAGGCGATCATAAAACCAAGCATAAGCCATAAAGCGACGTTGGCGGAGAGGTCAGTACCCAATAATGCGAAGTAGCCGAACGTGTAGTTGCCGGTATTCTGCCCGTGCACAAAATACAATCCCAGGATGGCCAACAGCATGAGCAGTCCGCTTGCCTGTGTAAAAATAAAGAACTTAATAGCTGCATATACCCTGTTCCCGCTTCCCCAGATACCAATAAGAAAATACATGGGGATGAGCATCAGTTCCCAGAAAAAATAGAAGAGAAACAGATCCATCGCCACGAATACGCCGGTAATTCCGGCCAGTATCCACAGCAGGTTGAAATAGTAAAACCCGATACGTTCTTTTATTTCCTCCCAGGAACAGAGGACCGACACCGCACCGAGGAAAAATGTAAGCATCAGCAAGAGCAGACTTAACCCGTCGAGCGCCAGATGAAAGCTGATGCCGAAAGGCGGTATCCAGTCTGAACGGTATGCCGTGATCCAGGAATTTGTATCAAAATTATTAATTGTTGAGCCGCCGGTTGGGTTGCTGATCCAGAAGGCAACAACCAGAACAAAATTGGCGAGCACCGTCGCCAGCGCGATCCAGCGGCACAGGTTTCTGTTCACCAACCCGGCCAGGAGTGCCAGCAGTCCGCCTACCAGTAATATGACGATAAACCAAACGAGTATCATATCATGAGTTGTATGGTTAATATGACGATCGAACCGATCAGGAGCCCCATAGCATACCACCGGAGCGAGCCGGACTGCGTTAATGAAAATACCCTGTAAAGCTTAACATTTAACACAGCGATGCCCCGGTATATCCAGTCGGTAATATCATTCTTATTGATACGGGCGACGTGAACGATGGGGCGTACCAGCAGCAGATCATATAGCTTGTCAAAGCCCCAGCCCGAAAACCAGAACCGGTTCAGCCATGAGTCCTTAAAATTCAGCACAGCGTTTCGCGGCTTGTAATACATCAGATAACCCGTAAAGACCCCGAGTAGCGTTATCAGTACAGTAACCAGCTGGAAAACCCACTCGCTGACCAGCTGATCCTGCAGAATGGTTTCGGGCAGTACCCTGTTAACCAGATCGGAGAAAAGTGCTAGATGTGCCCAGTTATGTGGCAGCTCGGCAAAGCCTGCCAGTAAGGCGAAAACAGCCAGTACGATAAGGGGTACGGTCATCAGTTTGCCGGGATAATGGCTTATTTCCGTTTTGGCTTCGCCCCAAAAAGTCAGCAACATCATGCGTGTGGTATAAAGGGCGGTAATAAAAGCGCCGGCGAGAGCCACTCCACAGAGCAGCCCGTTACCTTTTACCGATGCCCACGAATACCACAGGATCTGGTCCTTGCTGTAAAAGCCGGCGCTGATCAATGGCAGGGCGGCCAGCGAGGCCGATCCGATCAGGAAGGTCCAGAAAATCACGGGCAGCCTGTTCTTCAGGCCTCCCATCTTCAACATGCTGTGCTCATGATGCAATGCCTCGATGATCGCGCCTGCAGCGAGAAATAAAAGCGCCTTGAAAAAGGCATGGGTCATAAAATGAAAGATCGCCGATGCCCATGCCCCTACTCCGAGTGCCAGGAACATGTAACCGATCTGACTGATGGTAGAGTATGCCAGTACCCGTTTAATATCGTGCTGGGCAAGCGCGCTAAATCCGGCAATAAACAGCGTTGCTGCGCCGATGACGGCGACCACACTTTGCGCCATTGGCGAGAACCCGAACACCGTGTGCATACGGGCAATAAGGTAAACGCCGGCGGTCACCATGGTAGCGGCATGGATGAGCGCACTTACCGGCGAAGGGCCCGCCATAGCATCGGGCAGCCACGTTTGCAAAGGCAGCTGCGCAGATTTACCCACGCCGCCAGCCAGAAGCAGGAGGGCCACAATGGTTGCAATGGTCATACCTTCCACCCAAACCAGCGGAATATTGGTCAGGATCTCCTGTATGTTCAAAGTGCCAAACTCGTAAAAAAGAATAAACAAACCGATCGCCATGGCCGTGTCGCCTATACGCGTGATAATGAAGGCCTTTCGGGCGGCATAACCGTTGGCAGGGCTCTCATACCAGAAGCCGATCAGCAGGTAACTGCACAGTCCGACACCTTCCCAGCCCAAATATAGCAGCAATAAGTTATCCGCCAGCACGAGGATCAGCATGGAGGTCACAAACAGGTTCATGCTGGCGAAAAAGCGTGCATAATCCCCGTCGGGCTTCATAAATTCAATCGAATAGATATGGATCAGGGCACCTATAAACGTGATGACGAACACAAATACCAGCGAAAGCGGATCGAGGTAAAAACTGACGGCAGGCGCAAATCGCCCTACCTCGAACCACGTCCATAGCATCTGCGCAAAACGACCGGAAGCAGGAGGATCGGCAAGAAAGGAAAAACCGATAATAAGTGCTAAAACTGCCGCCAGACAAACCGAACCGGCTCCGATAAAGGCAATACCACTTTTCGTCAGTTTCCGGCCAAAGAAGACCAGTAACAGGAAACCTGTAAGAGGTAAAGCCGGTATTGACCATAATAGATTTTGCATGGTTATCTACCCTTTCATTTCCTTAAGCTTATCAATATCGAGCGACTGGTGCTGGTGGTATATCTGCAGGATCAGAGCCAGTCCGACCGATACTTCAGCAGCCGCCATAGCCAGAATAAAAATGAACATCACCTGTCCGTCGGGCTGTCCCCAATACGACCCTGCAGCGATGAATGCCAGCGCTGCAGCGTTCAGCATGATCTCAACCGAGAGCAGCATGAAGATGATATTCCTCCGGATCACCACGCCTGCAATGCCCAGCACAAACAGTACTCCCGCCAGTATCATCACTATTTCGATGGATACCGCCGTACTCATGCCGGGCTCCTTTCTTCCAGGAAACGGTGCAGCACGCTCCTTTTTTGCTGACCGATGTGTGCGGCGCCTACTACGCCGGCCATCAATAAAAATGCGGCCAGCTCAACACCGATAATATAGCCTGAAAACAAGGAAACGGCCACTTCTTTCGGTTCGACAATGCCGGGCTGATAATCCGGTGCCGGACCTGGTGCAGCCGACAGTAACCATATAAGTTCCGCGAGCAGGATTAGCGACAGAACAGCCGGCCCGATCCAAACCCGCGGTTTAAGCCATTCCTTCTCCTGCCCGGCAGTTTCAGCACCGAGGTTCAGCAACATGATAACGAATATGAACAGCACCATGATGGCGCCGGCGTAAATGATAACTTCCAGCAAGGCGGCAAATGGAGCGCCCAGTAAAAAGAAGATCATCGAGAGCGACAGCAGGGAGATGATCAGATAGAGCAACGCATGTACCGGATTATGCCGGGTTATCACCATCAGGGTCGAAACAATAGTAATAACAGCGGTCACATAGAATGCAATATTCATAC
>DASWXL010000125.1:0-3024 GCA_036405495.1 Sphingobacteriaceae bacterium
CCAGATATTCGGAGATTCGGATGAGTTCGATTGAAATTCCGTCTTCTTCCGAACCCATTACTACTGCAGTCGGCAATGTATAATCCGGTTTGTATATATAATCATTGGTTTTCTCAGTACAGGCAACAAGCTGAAGTCCTGACTCCTGTAAAAACTTGCAGGTCTTCAAAAGACTATCATGCCGGCATACGGGTACTTTGTACAATGCACCCGCAGAAGTTTTAATCGCATCGGGGTTAACCTGAGCCGACCCTTTCGAAGGAACAACTATAGCGTGAACGCCAGAACATTCGGCCGTTCGTGCTATAGCGCCCAGATTTCTTACATCAGTAATTCCATCCAATACTAAGATGAGGGGCGTTTCTCCCTGTTCGTAAACGGCTGGAATAATATCCTCTATTTTTTGATAAATGATCGGAGAAATGAAGGCGATCACACCCTGATGGTTTTTCTGGGTGATCCGATTCAATTTTTCAACCGGAACCTGATGAGATACAATATCGCGCTCTTTTAAAACCGATCTTAACTCATGAAAAATGTCGCCGGAAAGGCCACGCTGAACGTAAAGTGTCTCAATTTCTTTACCGCTGCGAATTGCCTCTATAACGGCTCTGATACCGAATACCATCTGATTTACTTCACGTTTGCCCCTTGGCGAAATACTGTTCATTCTCTGCATTCTTTACGCTGCGAAGGTATCTAAATTTTGCTTCTCCATAGCAAAATTAAACTTATCATGGAAAGCCTTAAATTGCTGCACTAACAACACAATAGTTTTTAACACTTTATATTACATCCTGAAAATCAAAACGGTATGGATGAGCTATCTATGATATCCACAAAGGAATGTTAATAATTCATCACCAAAAATTCAGATATTCAAATAGTGTATTTTCCGGCAAGATCATACTGTGAACAACTTCTAACAGGAGCAGCGGTTTTTTAATATACATTTGTAGTGTTATGAGTTTAGAGAACGACCAGGATTTCGGCAGGTCAAATAAAAAAGCACAGTTTTCGGAAAGACGTACCAAACTGAATAACCTCGTGAGCGGCCTTGGCAAGTTGCCCCCACAGGCTGTCGATCTGGAAGAAGCAGTGCTTGGTGCCCTGATGCTTGAAAAAGATGCACTTTCGGCAGTTATCGACATTCTAAAACCGGAAGTCTTTTATAAAGAAAGCCATCAGAAGATCTTTGAAGCGATCTCTACGTTATTTCAAAAGTCGTCTCCGATCGATATCCTGACCGTTACTTCACAGCTACGGCAGTTGGGTGACCTGGAAATGATCGGCGGTGCGTATTATATCACAGAGCTTACCAATAGGGTTGTTTCCGCCGCAAACATTGAATACCACGCCAGGATAATTTCACAAAAATTTATTCAGCGTGAACTGATCCGGATCTCTACCGAGATCATCAACAATGCGTATGAGGATACAACAGATATCTTTGATCTGCTCGATCATGCAGAGAAGAATCTTTTCGACATTGCCCAGAACAACCTTCGGCGTGATTCACGCAAAATGGACGATATTATTCGTGAATCACTCGATCAGTTAGAAAAGCTGAAAGATAAGGTGGATGGTTTGACCGGCGTTCCTTCAGGCTTTACCGCGCTCGACAGAATGACATCCGGATGGCAGGCATCTGATCTGGTGATCATCGCTGCACGTCCGGCGATGGGTAAAACCGCATTTGTCTTAAGCTGCGCCCGTAATGCCGCTGTTCAGTTTAACAAGCCCGTGGTGGTATTCTCACTGGAGATGTCATCGGTGCAGTTGGTAAATCGTCTTATTTCCGGCGAAACCGAGATTGAGCAGGAAAAGCTCCGGAAAGGAAACCTGGCAGAATGGGAATGGCAGCAACTGCACTCCAAGATCGGAAAACTGACCGAAGCTCCACTGTTTATAGATGATACTCCCGCATTGAACATTTTTGAGTTCCGCGCGAAATGCCGTCGGCTGAAGGCTCAGTACGACATTCAGATGATCATCGTCGACTATCTTCAGTTAATGCATGGTAAGGGCGAAGGAAAAGGCGGAAACCGTGAGCAGGAGATCGGTAGTATTTCGCGCGCATTAAAATCTGTAGCAAAGGAGCTCAATGTACCGGTGCTGGCACTTTCACAGTTAAGCCGTGCTGTAGAAAGTCGCCCCGGAGCATCGAAAAAGCCAATGCTATCCGACCTCAGGGAATCGGGATCTATCGAACAGGATGCCGATATGGTGTTATTCCTGTACCGTCCGGAATATTACGGGTTAACCGAGGATGAGGAAGGAAAATCGACAGTAGGCATTGGCGAAGTCATTATAGCAAAGCACCGGAACGGTGAAACCGGAACGGTACCACTTCGCTTCGTAGGAAAATACGTCAAGTTTGCGGACCTTGAGGAAGACTTCTCCGGAGGGGCATCCCCGTTTGGAGCACCAGGCACAGATCCTTTTGCCGGAATGGCTCCTTCTCAGGATTTCGACCGCCCTAATAATTTCATCATTCGTCCTTCCAGGATGGACGAGATGGATGAAGAACCACCTTTTTAATTCATTTATAGTAATACTCCTAAGAGAACCCCGAACAGAATCAGTATCGGGGTTTTTATTGTGGTAAACCGCAATAACAGAAATGTTGTCAGGACGATGGTAAGCGACATGATATTGAGGCCGACCTGTTGAAGCAGCAATACAAAGGCGGCGCCCAAAAAACCAACCGAAACCGCATTGATGCCAGACAAAGAGTTTCTGATGCGGGTTATTTTTTTTAGATCATCCCAAAAAGGCACTATGAAGAGGATAAGGATCACGCCCGGCAGGTTGATTCCCAGAACAGCAACCAGTCCGCCAAGGATCTGCCCGGTTACCCCATATCCGAAATTCTTCAGGGTGATCGCTCCAACAAAAGAGGTAAACGAAAACGTGGGTCCGGGAATAGCCTGCTGCAACGCATATCCCGTAAGGAATTCATGCCCTGATAGATAATCTTTCATTTCGACGAACTCGGTAAACATCAGGGGAACCAGGACCTGC
>DASWXL010000126.1:0-6559 GCA_036405495.1 Sphingobacteriaceae bacterium
AGGTCATGTTTAAGTATATCTGGCAAAGGGCGATGGAAAAGCGGCGCGTGCACCAAAACGGCAGGCCTGTCTTTTTATGGGCTGATGAGGCGCAGCATTTCCTGCACGAACATGATGCCACCTACCAAGCCACGGCACGTAGCAGCCGGATCGCGACGGTATATATTTCTCAAAATCTTCCTAACTATTTCGCCAATATGGGAGGGCAGAATTCCCAATACAAGGTCAAGAGCTTTTTGGGCACACTTGGCACCAAGATATTCCATGCAAACGCCGATATCGAAACAAATGAATACGCCTCGAAACTTATTGGCCAGGCCTATACCAATAAAGAAACATTGGGAAAGACAGTTGCAGGTAAATTCTCGTCATCACAGTCTACGACCTATGAGCTCGCCTCGGTCATGCGTCCAGAGCAGTTCGTGAGCCTTAAGACTGGTGGCCCCGCTAACAATAACATCGTAGACGGCATATTGCACATGCAGGGCAATCAGCTCGCGAGAGACTTCAATTTTAAAAAAATACGTTTTGATCAAAATTTCACCATTTAAAATTTAAACCACATGAAAAAAAACATCTATTTCCGCGAAGTCTTCTCCCGTCCTAACGTAATTAAGGATGTGTTGTTAAACATCTTTCTAATGCTCTCCATTTTCTTCAGGATACCAATCGAAGTTATTACCAGGAAGAATATGGGCGAACGATATTTTAGCCTATTCTTTTCAGTCATCATTGGACTGGTATTGGTGATAACCCCCTATTCTCTAAGTTCAAGATACAGGTATACGGATTGGTCGGGGATGTTCACCGTCTATGGCACTTGGTATCTTTTCACCGCTGCGTATATATTTAGCCTGTACCTCAGATGGAAAGAGGTAAAGCACGACCCATCCGTTTTTGACTTTGAAAAGTTTAGTCTTTCAACCGGTAGGATTCATCCACTTTTTAAAAGTTTAGAGCAATACAAATGGGTCAACGAACGGGTCATTGAGATCATTATCGAACCAGGTGTATTTTTGGTCGCAGGTGTCATACTGGCATATTTTGGGCAGCCCGTTGGTCTTCTCCTGATTGCTTGCGCGGTCGTTTATTCACTGGGTTATATGGCTGCTTACAACCTTGGCGATAATTTTGTAATGGACCAAATCGATGAGATGTTATGTAATGAGGAGATGATCGAGGTCTTCGTCAAAGGCAAGCCATCCGATAAAGGCGTTAAATTTTACGCACGCAAGCCGGAAAGTGAAGCGCTTCGTGAAGAGCTTGCAGACAGGTTTATCGTCAATATCGATGAAGATGAAGATGTTGTTTTAGCTGTTTAGAATAACCCTAAGCTATGCTTAGGGAAGAAGTCTGATACAGTTTTATTTATTGTGGTATATCACTTCAGCAAAGCTGACCTAACACAGCATTGCAGGTTTAGCAGAATATCTACCATTATCTACCACACGAAAAAACATGAAATCGCCAATATAACATCGCTATACCATAGTCATGATAAGAATGATCCAAAGCCAATCTGCGGGGCACGCAAAGTCATACTATACCGAGGCATTGGCAAAATCAGATTATTATATCGGGGGCCAGGAATTGAGCGGGACGTTTCGCGGGCGGCTGTCAAATCGGCTGGGCATTACTGGAGTCGCGACGAAGGAGCGCTTCCATGCTTTGTGTGAAAACCGTCATCCTGATACCGGCAAACCGTTAACGCCCCGAACTAAAAAAGATCGAACCGTAGGTTACGATATCAATTTTCACGTGCCGAAATCGGTTTCGATCTTGCATGCTTTGGCAAAAGACAATCATGTATTGGATGCGTTTCAGTCGAGTGTCGCAACCACGATGGAGATGATCCAGGCTGATGCCCGTACCCGAATTCGTAAGAGTGGGACTTATGCCGACCGAGTGACCGGTGAATTATTATGGGTCGATTTTATCCACCAAACAGCCAGGCCAGTTGATGGCTTTGTCCCGGACCCTCACTTGCATGCCCATTGCTATGTTTTTAACATGACATGGGATCAAACCGAACAACGGATAAAGGCAGGTCAGTTTCGGCATATCAATCAAAATATGCCTGGATATCAGACCATGTTCCACAAAGTGCTGGCCGATAATCTGGTCCGCCTGGGGTATCAGGTCAAGCCAACACTAAAATCATTCGAGGTCGAAGGCATAGCCCCCCGAAGTGATCGCATTGTTCTCCAAACGGACCGACGAGATCGGCAGGGTCGCAAAAGAAAAGGGTATAACGGACGCCAAAGAGCTTTCAGAGCTGGGTGCCAGAACGAGGGCTAAAAAGCAAAAAGGCCTCACGATGGACGAACTCAAAGCCGAGTGGATATACCAGATTGATCAGCTTGAGCTTCCGAAGGATGAGCCCGCGCTACAGCCTGGAAGGCCCGAAAAGATCGAGGCGATGAAACTGCCGGATCTTATAAGGGTCAGGGAACCGAGTATCAGGCTTACGGCAGACCAATGTGTGTCGTATGCCATGGAACACTGTTTTGAACGAGCCTCCGTCGTTCCCTTTAATCAGCTATATCTGACAGCTATTAAACATAGTTTGGGCTCGCTGATACCTCCCCAAGAGCTTGAAGCGCGCCTTAAGGAACAAAAGGAGCTGATATTTGTCATTGACCAGAATATTGAAAAATGCACCACACGGCAGGTTCTTGCTGAAGAACAACGTATGGTCGAGATCGCTAATCTCGGCCGCGACCGCTTCTCACCATTATATCATAGCGTACCTGAACTGAAATCGACAGGGCAGCAAGCGGATGCGATCCGCCACATCCTTTCAACTAGTGATATGGTTTCTATCGTCCGTGGTGCTGCGGGTGCAGGTAAAACAACCTTAATGAAAGAAGCCATTCCACTCATTGAGCAGAAAGGAATCAAGGTTACCATTGTTGCCCCCACCTCCAATGCATCTCGCCAGGTCCTGCGAAAGGAGAAGTTCGAGAACGCTGATACCGTGGCCATGCTGCTTATTGATAAGAAGCGACAAGAGGATCTTAAAAACGGTGTGTTGTGGGTTGATGAAGCCGGCATGCTCGGAACCAAAGATGCACTTGCTGTATTGGAGCTAGCCCAAAAACACAAGACAAGGGTCATTTTTGGTGGCGATACCCGCCAGCACTCCAGTGTTGTAAGAGGTGATGCATTACGTGTGCTTAATGTGGTGGGTGGCATCCAGGTTGCTGAGGTCAACAAGATCTTCAGGCAAAAAGAAGTCATATATCGTTCGGCGGTGCTTGACCTATCTAAAGGCGATGTTGCCTCCGGCTTTAGTAAGCTTGAGCAGATTGGCGGCGTGCAGGAATTGAAGGGCAATGCGCTGCATAGCAGCCTCATTGAGCAATATCTGACCGAGCTGGATGAAGGCAAAGAAGCGCTTATCATTTCCCCGACACATGACCAGGGCGAAAAGCTGACAGATATTTTGCGGCAAAGGCTGCGGGACAAAGGATATTTAGGGCGAAAGGAAGTTATTATCGACAGGCTGAGAAATGTGAACCTTACTGAAGCGCAGAAAACGGATTTCAGGCAATTGCGACCTGAAATGGTCGTTCAATTCAGCCAAAATCAGAAGGGGATTAAGCGGGGCAGTTTTTGGACTATTAGCAATACCTCGGAGGAAGCCGTCCAGATCATTGACAAAAAGGGAACTAAGGCAACTCTCGATCTAAAAAGGCCTCAGGACTTCGCCGTTTTCACTAAAAAACCATTAGCCTTGTCGAAAGGTGACAAAATTCAGGTAACAAAAAATGGCTTTGACCTTAACAAATCGCGCTTGGACAATGGTACCATTCTCGATATTAAATCGGTCAGTAAAAAGGGGGAGATCATCGCAACTATTGGCAACGGCAAGTTTTCATACAAACTTGACCGCAACTTCCTTCACCTGGCACATGCCCACTGTGTTACCTCGCATAAATCACAAGGGATGACGGTCGATGCCATTTTTGTGGCGCAACCTGCAGCAACCTTCGGTGCTACGGACGCAAAGCAATTCTATGTGTCCGTCTCGCGCGCCCGTGAAAAGGTCATGATCTATACCGATGACAAAGCTGAATTGTTAGAACGGGCGTCTCAAATAGGAGATAGGCAGGCCGCAATGGAGTTAGTCGGATCTGACAGCGAAGTGATCACAGATATCATTCGAAATGCCGAAATGCACAAGGGAAATATTCACGAACGTGACCGGACACAAGACCCAGCTATAAACCCTTCACCGAAAACTTTAAACCTTTACGAGGATTATGAGCCAGAACTTTAAACTTGAATTTGAAGAGAATAAGGAAACGACCTCCGCAAGGGCGGAAAGTCAAGATCCCGATAAATATTTTCAAGCTGGAAATATCCGTACCATCACTTTTCAATGGCCTAATGGCAGCGAGCAGTTCTTCAACTATAGTTACTTAGTAACCTGCAAATATGATATCGAGCAAAAGAAGATCGTGTTTCACTTCACTAGCCATAAGATCGAATTGAGCGGCTTTAAGCTGCACCTGCTCATGAAGGAGCTTGCGTTTCAACTCCCTAAAACGATCAGATGCGAGGATGAACGTTATGCGGACCTGAAAAAAGACAAAGAAATCTCAATTGTTACGAAAATCGAGATTACTGAATTAAAAGAAAATGCCAGTTAAAAACGGCCCCGATTTATCGGGGCCGTTCTCTTTATGGTTGAATTTTTGGTTTTTTTAGCTTCTGCGCGCATTGCTGAAGGTGTTGCTCGTCAATGCTAATTTC
Organism: Sphingobacteriaceae bacterium; assembly: GCA_036405495.1. Classification (GTDB taxonomy): domain Bacteria; phylum Bacteroidota; class Bacteroidia; order Sphingobacteriales; family Sphingobacteriaceae; genus DASWTL01. The sequence goes on from DASWXL010000126.1 coordinate 4,759, forward strand.
TTGATTAAGCCGCGCTGCGCAACAGTAAACGGACATTGGGTAGTTGCCCCTAAATTGTTGATCAACAGTAATGGTTGCAGGGACTACAGTAATGCCTTGGATTTCTTCGAGGCTTACATTGCCGAGTTCGGGAAACCCCATGCCGAGATCACAAAGGCCGAAGGCGATATCAGGTTCCTCACTGTCGATCTCGCTTAATAGCCATTGGCAATTTGTGAAGGGCAAATATAGCCTGACCACGGGTGCATGATCCTGATCCCGATTGTGGCCATTCTCTACCAGCTTTTGGTGTTGTTGTTCCGTGAAAAGCTTCATGATTATTGCTCCTTTTTTGAATTGTTATATACAATCGCTTTGGCCGTGGCGTCCCGTTTGAAACGATACCAACCAGCGTATCCTTTCGGCATCCAGCCTGGCAATTGCGGACCGCTGTGCCGAACTGTATACCCACGCCTCTTAGGATGCTTGGTTGCATAAAAGTGATTTAGTTTATTCATCGTTCTTCCTTTCATAAGGTTGATGGTTAGAAGCGATGTTCAACCGAAGCTTAGGTGAATGAACAAGCCGTTTTTTGGATGGGCGGGTGAATGCCAAAGGCAGAGGAAAAAACTGCTTAGTGAAGTGAACGGCGAGGTTATCGCTACGTCGTAACCATAAATCCGTCTTTGAAGGAAGAAAAATGAACTATGATTGGCTTTAATCAGAATAGCTTTAGCTGGGGCGCAGCAGGTTTGGACTGTTCGGAGGCTTTCGCGTTTGTAGCTGCTTGAAAACTATTGCGATTGAGATGCCAAAGTTTGGATTGTTCGCGTTGCTCAATTCTAAAAATTCCCATCGGGAAAAGTGATATCTTGTAACTCAGGCGAAAATCATCGGACATTAACGCATCCGCCCACATGACTTCGGAATTAAATACGCCATTAAAGAACAGGTTGAGCGCTGTCATCTTTACACAAGTGTGATCGAGATCAATAGCATAATATTCATGTTGTGGCCCAAGCTTCTTTGCCGATGCCAATACCATACGTCCGCTTCCGCAGCAAGGGTCAAGTATACGCAAAATCTTCCCTTCCATCGGTTCCGCATTGTTGATTTCAGCCATAAAGTCGCAGATATGCCAGGGCGTAAAGAATTGACCCGCCTTCTTGTTGCCAAAGCCCTGCATATAGAAATCACCTAGAACATCGTTGCCTTGACTACTATCGACGCGATCTTCCATTTCAAGAATAAGAGCTGCGAACAGTTTGGGAAATTGATGCCGCTGCTCGTCGTCTTTATATTTTTCGATTGTTTGCAGGTACTGCTCCTCATAATGCGATTTGCCCTCACCGGGTATTTGAGTTACCACACACATTGAGATAGTCAGAAAATCTTCGAAGACTTGTGGCAGATTGTAGTGATAGCTAAAGCTGCTCATTAAGCTGGCAAAAGTTTCTTGCTTTACAGTCATTGACATTCTCCAAAAGAGGAATGGGACCGGCTAGCGCCGGTCCCAAAGAATTAGGCAGGTTGCAAGCTGTTTAGGAATGCAACTGCTTTTGAGGCATTATTCGCGGCAGCGGTGATGAGATACTTGTCGCTCTTTAGTGCTTTCAACCATGACGCGATATAATCCGCATGGTCTTTGCGCGGCTCGCGGCTGATCTCAAGATCGGCGCAAAGGAAAGCTGCGCCCAACTCCGCAAGGAGTTCTTCGGCGGCATAAGCATGATCGCCGAAGCGTTTGCCGAACTCACGGTTAAGCCTTGCAGGATGGCCAGACCAATGAACGAGCTCGTGCAATAGCGTGCTGTAGAGATTT
>DASWXL010000127.1:0-5095 GCA_036405495.1 Sphingobacteriaceae bacterium
GGTGATCGTTCCGAAATCATACTGCTCCTCCTCAAATTTCATCACCGGTGCACCGGCAAGATCTGCCGGAGCAGCAGCTTCCGCAGGGGATGCCGAAGAACCCGTGCTTTCAGAACTTTGAGTACTTGTACACGCCGACAGCAGTGCAATTGCAGTTGCTGCTAAAACTATTTTTTTCATATCATTCTAATAAACCGCGTCCAAATTTGCGAATTTTTCCTGCTGATTTCAGATCGGCTAAAATTTTATCTAAAATACCGTTTATGAACGAATTACTTTTAGGCGTACTGAATTCCTTGGCTATTTCAATATACTCGTTGATCGTTACCTTGACAGGGATTGATGAAAAATGAACCAGTTCTGTGATCGCCATCCTCATCAGTAAGGTATCCATCATAGCGATCCGCTCGGCTTCCCAGTTTTTCGTTTTCTGACTGATCAGTTCCTGGTATTCCTGCTCGTACCCCAGGGTTTTGTTAAAAAGGTCGATAATAAACGGGCGGTCTTCACTCCAGTCGGGCGTAAGCTGAGCAAGCTGATTCTCATAAGGAACTTCACTGGTAAAGTTCTTGAAGGTTTTAGCGATCAGCGCCTGAAGCACATCCCGGTCAACCGGCCAGTTAATAAACTTTTCTTCAAATGCCTGTTCCACAAAAGGAGATTTGAGGATGATCTTTTTGAAGATATGCCTGACAATGTCTTTTTCCGCTTTTACCGAACGATCGCTCTGTTGCAGATAGGCGACGTATTCCGGACTACCCTTCAACGTACTGAAGACAGTCCGGGCGATTTCCGGGTCAAAGCTCCAGGATGGCTTATACTTGGCCATGCCCGCCACGAACTGGGGGTTATCACGCAAGGCAGCAATAAAAGTATTTTTATGCAGCTGAACGGAGGCGTTAAGATCTTCTTCAGAAGGGAGGTACTTATTTGCCCGCTCTTCTGCATTCACAACACTGTGATCCGCCACTTCCACCAGCAAAGCAAGCATCCAGATGTACATTTCATACACCTTATCCACACTTTGAAGCAGGGCCTTTTCGAAAGGCTTCGCTTCCTTAGTTTCCGACTGATGATAGGCGTATAGAGCCTGCACTACTTTCACCCTCAGGTGCCTTCTGTTTAACATGTTATAAGAACGAATTTAACCGAAACGTTGTTCCGGTTGGTTTAGTATGATTAATAGGATGCTTTGATCTTTTTCACATCCTCGATACGCTTCTCAGCGATCTTGTTTGCCGCTTCAATAGCAGGGATGTTTTCTGCTTTTGATTTTCTGAGCACGTTTCTGGTGGCATCATAGATATTCTCAGCCAGCTGCATAGTACGCTTTTTACTGAAGCCGGCGATCTCGGAATAACAATTGATCAAACCTCCGGCATTGATCAGATAATCCGGTGCATACATAATACCCCGGTCCAGCAGCATCTTTCCGTGAACCTGTTCGTCGGCGAGCTGATTATTGGCAGCACCGGCAATGATAGCACAGTTCATTTTATTAATGGTTTCGGTGTTTACTGTTGCACCAAGCGCACATGGGGCATAGATGTCGATATCGAGGTCGAAAATACTGTTAGTTGCAACCGCTACCGCGCCGTATTTCTTTGCAACCTGTGCAAGGCGCTCTTCGTTGATGTCGCTGACATACACCTTTGCATTTTCTTCACGAAGAAAATGAACCAGGTTCTCGCCTACATTGCCAATTCCCTGAACCGCAATCGAGCGCCCTGTTAAGCTATCGTTTCCGTAAAGCTCTTTAGCGCACGCTTTCATTCCCATGTAAACACCTCTCGCCGTAACCGGCGAAGGGTCTCCGCTTCCTCCCAGGGATTCGGAAACACCGGTAACGTGCTCCGTTTCCATGCGGATGTACTCCATATCCTTCGGACTGGTACCTACATCCTCGGCGGTAATATATGCGCCGTTCAGATTTTTAATAAAACGGCCGTAGCGGCGCATCAGCGCTTCTGATTTATCCGTTTTGCTGTCGCCAATGATCACCGCTTTTCCGCCACCAAGGTTTAACCCGGTGATCGACGCTTTATACGTCATACCGCGTGACAAGCGTAAAACATCGTATACGGCTTCGGCTTCAGTCTTGTATGCCCACATCCGGGTGCCGCCTAATGCTGGCCCCAATGTTGTATCGTGAATGGCAATGATGGCACGCAGACCCGTATCCTCATCATTACAAAAAACGATTTTTTGATGATCAAATGAGCCTAACTGATTGAAAATGGAGTTTTCTTCGAATTTAATTGATGACATGCGACCTTGTAATTTTCCAAAGGATAAACGGCAAAAGTAGGCAAAATTTTCCATTCAGTATCAATTGAGGACACCGCACAGTCTGATAAATTGTACTTTTGACGTGCTGTATGAAACATTTGGCATATCTGAACAAGTTCTTTTACAAGTACCGCTGGCGATTCGTACCGGGAGTTATTTTCGTTATCATTTCCAACCTGTTTGGCGTCCTGCCGGCACGGGTGGTCCGTATCGCTTTCGACCTGGTAACGGAGAATATAGCAACCTTTCGCCTTTTTGACGGGTTTTCCAGACAAGAGCTGGTTTACCAGACATTTGGCTACAGCCTTTTACTGTTTGGATTCCTGGTCTTGTTCCTGGCTCTGCTTCGCGGACTCTTCATGTTCTTCATGCGACAGACGCTCATCCTGATGTCAAGACATATTGAATACGATCTGAAAAACGAGATCTACGACCATTATCAAAAGCTAACACTGGCATTTTTTCGCCGAAACAATACCGGCGATCTGATGAACAGGGTAACGGAAGATGTGAGCCGCGTAAGGATGTATGTGGGCCCCGCCATCATGTATACCATAAACACTACTGTACTGTTTCTGCTGGTGATCGTCTCCATGCTCAGCGTTAACGTCAGGCTGGCGATCTTTAGTCTCCTCCCGCTGCCAGTTCTGGTTATTCTCATCTATTTTATCAACACGAAGATCAATCAGCGAAGCGAACGCATACAGCAGCAGCTTTCAAGGCTTTCAAGTCTCGTTCAGGAAACATTTTCAGGCATAAGGGTCATTAAAGCGTATGTGCGGGAGAACAGCACAATGGACAAATTTGCAGAAGAAAGCAATCGATATAAAAACAATTCGATGGCGCTTGTAAATGTTCAGGCACTATACTTTCCAATCATGCTGCTCCTGGTCGGCCTCAGCACCATCATCACGGTGTATATCGGCGGAATTGAGGTCATGAACGGTACGATCACTTCGGGTAATATTGCTGAATTTATCGTTTACGTCAATATGCTGACATTCCCTGTATCCAGTCTGGGCTGGGTCACCACCCTCATCCAAAGGGCATCTGCATCGCAAAAGCGCATCAACGAATTTTTATATACAGAGCCCGAAATCACATCAGGCACTGAAAAGCATCAGATAAAAGGCAGAATTGAATTTCAGAATGTCAGCTTCACCTATCCCGATACAGGCATAAAGGCACTGAAAGATGTTAGCTTTAAAGTAGAACCGGGAAAGCTCCTCGCCATAATCGGAAGAACCGGCTCCGGGAAATCAACGATCGCTAACTTGCTCCTGCGGATGTACGACTGCGATCATGGCAAGATCCTCATCGACGGAAAAAGCCTCGATCAGCTGGACCTGACATACTACCGTGAGCAGGTCGGTTTTGTACCTCAGGAAGTTTTTCTCTTCTCCGACACCATCAGAAATAACATTGCTTTTGGAGCAGGCGAAACGATACGGGTTGAACAGGCTGCGAAAGATGCTGCCGTATATGACAATATCGTTAGGTTCGAAAATGGCTTCGATACGATGATCGGTGAACGAGGCTTAACGCTGAGCGGTGGTCAGAAGCAACGGGTATCGATCGCACGGTCTATCGTTAAGGAACCCCAAATTCTGGTCTTCGACGATAGCCTTTCGGCTGTAGATACCCGAACCGAGGAAGAGATCCTGTCCAATCTCGGGCGCATCATGAAAGACAAGACCGCTGTTCTGATCTCCCATCGGGTGTCGACGATCAAGAATGCCGACCAGATCATAGTGCTTGAAAACGGTGAGATTGCAGAGGCCGGAAACCACCTGGAGCTGCTCGAACAAAAGGGTCTTTATTTCGACCTTTATCAGAAACAATTACTTGAAGAAGAGGAAGAAACGCTCGGTTAAATTTTACTTAAAAATTGTTTTTGCATATTTAAAAGTTTATACATTATATTTACCGCAACCAAAAACTTAAGCACAACAAATGGGAGACTTTGACCACAAAGAGAGAGAAGAGGTTTTTTCAAAAAAGGTAAGAGCGGGGAAACGTACTTATTTTTTCGATGTAAAATCGACACGTTCAAATGATTATTACATTACCGTAACCGAAAGCAAAAAACGTCAGGAAGACGGTGTATTTGTAAAACATAAAATCTTCCTTTATAAAGAAGATTTTGAGAAGTTCGCCGAAGGACTTCAGGAAACAGTGGATTACATCAAAGCCCACCAGGAAGTCGTTGAAAAGCGTTATGAGTTTTCCGAAAACCACACTGAGGTAAAAACTGAAGACGATTTCTCTTTCTAAGTTGTGTTCAGACATTAAATAATTAAAGCCATCGGCACCTTGCCGATGGCTTTTCATTTTTCAATCCCCCACCCTAGCTTCATATTTCCTATCTTTGCCGAAATTTTATTGAAATGAAGGCACTACCAGCAGATCAAAATTTTCTGGGCATCACCGAAGAAGAGCTTTACAGTTATGAAAAAAGTAAGGTTGTAATTCAATCTGCTCCATATGAGCATACCTCATCTTACCTCCAGGGCTCGGAGAAAGGTCCGGAAGCAATAATTTCCGCATCGCAGTTTGTGGAGTTATATGATGAAGAACTGGACAGCGAAACATACAGGAAAACCGGAATTGCTACTCTCTCACCTATCAATTTTAACAGCCGGGTGGATGCTGACGCGGTTAACCTCATTGAAGAACATACTGAAAAGCTTCTGAATGACGGCAAATTTGTAGTGTCTTTCGGTGCAGAGCATACCGTTACTTATGGTTTTGTAAAAGCATTCGCCAAAAAATACCCCAACTTAACGGTCCTTCAGATCGACGCGCA
>DASWXL010000128.1:0-15911 GCA_036405495.1 Sphingobacteriaceae bacterium
AATGACAGCCAGAACCTCGGCCGAATTTGAGAAATAGACAACCGTATTACCTTGCTTTTGAAATGCTTCAGCGACACCAAACCATCTGCCATCCAAAGGAATATTGTGGTGCTGCATCAGCCTCCGGTTACCCGCATAAAAGATTTCACCATTGAACGTTCCTTTCACACCCTGACCGGTGAGGCTTTCAAAATGTACAGCTTCTGTGGCCGAAATCCCCTGCTTTTTCAGATCGTTGACGACCGCTTCACCAAGCGGATGCTCAGAGGCCACTTCCAGTGCATACAACACGCTTTTGAAGACCTCGTTCTCCGGCACCGCGGTATTCCAGACGGTATCCACGACTACCGGCTTTCCCTCGGTGATTGTTCCCGTCTTGTCGAGAATAACCGCATTAACCCTGTGGCCGAGTTCCAGGCTTTCCGCATCTTTGATCAGAATATTGTTCTCGGCACCGGTACCGATCCCGACCATGATAGCAGTAGGTGTAGCCAGTCCAAGCGCACACGGACAAGCAATGACGAGCACGGTTACCGACGTTAGCAGGGCATGAGTAAAAGCATCCTCACCTCCCAGCACCATCCAGGTCACGAACGTGGCCAATGCGATACCCATCACCGCCGGGACGAAAATGCCGGCTATTTTATCAACCAGCTTCTGGACCGGAGCCTTGCTTCCCTGTGCCTCCTGAACCATTCTGATAATACCGGCCAGTAGCGTCTCACTACCCACTTTTTCAGCCGTAAACTGAAAAGAGCCCTTTTGATTGATCGTTCCGGAAAACACCTGATCTCCCGCTTCCTTCTTTACCGGCATAGGCTCGCCGGTTATCATGCTTTCATCAACAAAGGAAAACCCCGAAGCTACTTTGCCGTCAACCGGAACCCGTCCTCCGGGGCGAACCAGGATCAGGTCGCCCGCAGCGATCGCAACAACAGGGCGCTCCGTTTCCTTTCCGTTGACCATAACTATCGCATTTTTTTCCTGAAGCCCCATCAGTTTCCTGATCGCGGAAGACGTATTAGACTTCGCCCGCTCCTCAAGCAGCTTGCCGAGAGAGATCAGAGCAATGATCACGGACGCGGCCTCGAAATAAACGTGAGCATGAAGTCCGCGGCTATGCCAGAAGTCGGCGAACAGCATGTTGAACAAACTAAACACATAAGCGATGCCGGTACTAAGTGCTACCAGGGTGTCCATATTCGCTTTCCTGTAACGGGCCTGTCTGAAGGCCGTAAGGTAAAACCCTCTTCCAAACCAAAAAAGAACCGGGGTGGTTAAAACGGCCGATATCCAGTCTCCATAGGGCATATCCATAAAGAACATCCCGATGATAACGACGGGCAGAGAAAGGACCGAAGCCCATAATGTCTTATGCTTAAGGTCGGCGTAATGCTTTAGGCGAATTTCGTGTTGACGCTCCGAAGGATCATCATCGGTAATGATCATATCGTATCCGGCAGAACGTAATCCCTGCTGAAGCCTTTCCGGATCTGTCGCCAGCTCATCGTAAGCGGTCCAGGCGGTTTGGTTCGCAAAATTCACCCGGGCGTCTGAAACGCCCGCACTGGCCTTCAGGATTGACTCTACATTTACTGCGCAAGCCGCGCAGGACATTCCCGTAACAGGAAAAGACTTTTTAACCTGTCTATTTATAACTGGTAATTCGTTGTCCATAATTCAATTCATACTGACATAGAACACGCCAGTACCCTGAACCCAAAATTATCATCAGAGCCGCCGCTGACTTTACACAATTACGGATAAGAATTATAAAATTATTTAACTGGCGCTTTCATAAATGACAATCGTCGGGTTTTAATACTTTCGTTGCATGATCAGTTACCTCGTTTTCGACTTTGATGGAACCCTTGCCGATACTCAGCAGCTTTTCATCGAGACATACAATACTATAGCCGGCAGAAGAAATTACCGTCTTATCGAACAAGGCTCACTTTCCCACCTCAAAAAGCTGTCGGTTGCCGAGCGGTGCCGGTATCTGGGCGTACCGTTTTACAGAGTGCCGTTCATGGGCATCGAATTCCTGAAAGAATACAGCAAGTCAACCACGTACATCCAGCCGATCGCCGGCATAAAGCAGATGCTTGGTGAATTGAAGTCAATGGGTTATGAGCTTGCCATTGTATCCTCAAACAACAAGCAGAACATCGGGCGTTTTCTGGCGGAGCAAAACATCGATGAGATCTCCGTGATCCATTGTTCATCGAATATTCTCGGGAAAGCCAGCCTGCTGAAGCGATTTCTAAAGACCTTAGATCTCCGCGCCGATGAAGTAATTTACATCGGCGACGAACAACGGGATATTCTGGCTTCAAGAGAGGCAGGCGTAAAGTCAATAGCGGTTACATGGGGCTACGATGAGGTCGGAACGCTTGCCGCATTAAGCCCGGATCATATTGTACATACGCCCGGAGACATTGCGAAGATATTAAGCAGTTAAGCGTCAGATAAGATGACAGAACAGCCTGACCGGCTGGTCCGCTCGCGGTAACTATTAAAGCGTATAAAACAAGGAAGGGGAGCTGAACTCCCCTCCGATGACGAATCACCTAAACTAAACCACTAAATCGTTATTTCCTCGTCTAAGCAAGGACAAAAGTAACTTTCATATACGTTGTACCGCTTACACTATCCCCCAAAATACTTATATAATTTTGGAGAAACCGCCTCCCCGGCAAAGCATTAGTCATATTCATATTCATTTACCGTTTTCGGTTTAAAGGCCTGGTCCAAAAGCTCTTCGATCGATCTTTCTTCAGTTGATTTTGTAAACCTTTCGATGAGGCGGTCGAATATCTGGTACATCACCGGAACGATCACCAGCGTCAGGAACAGCGAACTGATAAGGCCTCCGATAATTACCCATGCCAGTCCGTTCTTCCATTCTGCACCCGCTCCGGAGGCCACTGCAATGGGCAGCATACCGATCACCATCGCAATAGTCGTCATCAGGATCGGACGCAACCTCGCCTGATTGGCCAGTATCAGTGCGTCATAGGTCGACTTACCCTCTGCTTTCATCTGATTGGCAAAATCGACGATAATGATCGCATTCTTCGCTACCAGGCCGATCAGCATAATAAGGCCAAGGATGGTAAAGAGGTTCAGCGAGTTATTGGTAAGCGCCAGGGCAAGTAAGGCTCCAATAATGGCCAGCGGTATTGAAAACATGACCACCAACGGATAAACGAAGCTGTCATACAGCGCCACCATGATCAGGTATACCAGGATAACTGACGCCAGCAGGGCGATACCCAGCGTGCCAAATCCCTCTTTCTGATTCTCCATATCGCCACCCCAGACATAGCTAACACCAGCCGGCCTGGGCATCTCTGACAGCGCCTGAGTGAACTCATCCGCGATCGTTCCGGTCGGCCGGCCGATCGTCTGGGCCTGCACAGACACGGCCGTGCTTTTGTCTCTTCGTTGCAGCTGACTCGGGCCTGATGCTTCAACCACATCTGCAAACTGAGAAAGACTGATCATCTTACCCTCCCGGTTAACAAATTGCAGATTTCTCACGTCTTCCATGCTTTCCCTGTTGAAGCTGGAATAGCGCAGATTGATGTCATATTCATATTCACCCGCCCGGAATTTACTCTCTGTATTACCATTAAAGGCCGTTTGCATGGTCATACCTACCGTAGCGAGGTCAAGCCGCAACGCCGCCATTTTATCACGATCGACATTTACACGGACCTCTGGATTTCCTCCCTCAACGGATAACTTTACCTCGGCAGCTCCTTCAATATTTTCGAGTACACCCTTTGCCTTTTCGGAGAAGTGCATTACACTGTCCAGGTCCGATCCTATTATCACCAGGTCGATCGGCGCTTTTTCAGCCGTACCCAGAATATTCACCGGAACCGTCTTCACCTTCGCTCCCACCAGGGCATTTGCCAGTTCACGACGCACTTTCGCAGCGTAAACAGTCGATTCATCTTCTCTTTCCGTCCTTTCTACCAGCTTAACGTTGATCTCCGATTTGTACGGAGTCGCCTGCGAGGCGCCCATTCCGTCGCTGGACTGGCCCACGGTGGTGATAAGCGACCGTACTTCACTTTTTCCCGACAACAGCTCTTCCGCTTTACGGGTCATCGCATTGGTTTCTTCAATAGACGCATCCTTTGGCAGCTCGATCTGTACAAGAAACTCGCCGCGGTCACTTTTCGGAAAGGATTCCGAACCGATATAACCCGCCCCAAGCAATGCGAATGATGCCATGAGCATTACAAAAGTAATTCCCAGGGTCATCATTTTATGAGCGAGTGCCCATTTCAACAGGTTCGATATCCATTCGGTAAAACGGTTAAGCTGGCTTTCAAACCAGAGTATGAACCGGCCAAATGCATTTTTACCGGTGATATGTTCCAGCTTCCCGAATCTTGATGACAACAGGGGCACGATCGTGAATGACGACAAGAGAGAAAGTGTCGTCGAGATCATAACAACCACGCAGAACTGCCTCAGGATATCCGGAAAAAAGCCCGTACTCAGTGCAATCGGGAAAAACACAACCACGATCACCAGCGTAATGGCCGTTACGGTAAAGCCGATCTCTTTAGTGGCATCAAACGCAGCCTTCACCCGGTTTTTACCCATTTCCATATGGCGATAGATATTTTCAAGCACCACAATGGCATCGTCAACAAGGATCCCTACTACCAGCGACAGTCCAAGCAATGACATCAGGTTCAATGAGTAGTCCATCATCTTCATTCCGATAAATGTGGCGATCAGTGAAGCCGGAATAGTTATCATGACGATCACCGCATTTCGCAGACTATGAAGGAAAAACAGCATAACGAACGCTACCAGCACGATCGCCAGAAGCAGATCATGAATAACCGCGTCGGCAGACATGAGTGTAAATACCGAGCTGTCATTCGCTATATCGATCTTCAGGTCAACATTGGCGTATTCACCCTCAAGCGTACTGATCACTTCTTTAACACCTTCGCTGAGTTTCACCGCATTGGCATCCGACTGCTTGATGATCTGCAGGGCGATCGCATTCTTCATATCTACCCTGGCGATCTTCTCCACATCCTTTTGTGCATCCTGTACGTCGGCAATATCGGCCAGTCGTATCTGGCCCCCGGCAGGTGTATCGCCGATGACCAGGTTTCTCAGTTCATCCACTGAGCGATATTTTCCGGCCAGACGGATCAGGATATCCTGCTTTCTCGTTTTGATATTTCCGGTCGGAAAATCCAGATTCGACATCCTGATGGCCTGTTCAACCTGCATTAAAGACAGACGATAGGCCTGAAGCTTATCGGCATCAACGGCAACCTGGATCTCACGTTCCTCCCCTCCTATCAGGTTAACCTGTGCAACACCCTGTACGCGCGACACCGTTGTGGCAACCCGCTTATCGATCAGATCATAAAAATCAGATTCGTTCATCTTTGCAGAGGCCGACATGGTGATGACCGGAAGATCATCTACCGAAAATTTGTTAACGGCCGGATCCTGTACGTCGTCAGGAAGGTTTCCAAGTACCGCATTCACTTTCCGCTGCGCATCATTCATCGCAAGGTCCACATCCGTACCGTTATTCAGTGTGATGGTAACCACCGACAGGCTTTCAAACGACTGTGCTTCGATCTTTTTAATATTTTCCATAGAGGAAACCGCATCCTCGATCTCCTTGGTGACCGTATTTTCTATTTCAGCGGGCGAAGCTCCGGGATAGATGGTACTTACGGAAACCACATTAGGGGCAAACTTCGGCAGAAGCTCATAGTTCAGTGAGAGATAACTCAGCAAGCCCATAAGCGACAGTACCGTAAATATGACGATGACCAGCGTAGGCCTCTTTATTGATATTTCAGTTATTTTCATTCTTTTACTTTTTAGCGATCAGGTATCAGCTTTCAGCGATCAAGTATGAGCTATATGCTTACCGTTCCAATCTTTTTTTACTTTAATCCTATTTAACAAGCGCTACTTTGGTTCCGTCAGCAAGATTGATCTGGCCGCTGGTGATCACCGTTTCACCTTCCTTAAGTCCTTCCAGTATTTCCACCCGATCACCGATCACCCTGCCGGCAATAACCCTGCGCTCCCTGGCGATGCTGCCATCCTCCAGTACAAATACTTTGTTCGTGCTCACACTACCCGCAAATGCAGTTCTGGGAATTGTTATGGAAGGTGCCTGTTTCGCGAATTCGAAGATCGCCGTACCATACATCCCGGCTCTCAGTTTATGGCCGGTGTTACCGCTGATCTCGATCTCAACCGGGAAGTTCAAAGAATTATCCGCCTGAGGTGCGATGAAACTAATGCGGCCCCTGAAGTTTTTGTCAGGAAACACGTTCGACTTTACACGGATGGTATCTCCGACATTCAGGTTCGCCACCTGCTTTTCGTTCACCGTTACCGCCAGCTTCAACTTCGATACGTCAACGATCTCAAATAACTGGTTGCCCGGCGACACATAAGCACCCTGCTCGACAAATCGCTTATTTACAATACCATTGAAAGGTGCTCTAACATTTGCATTACCGATACGCACTTTAGCCTGCTTCAGTCGCGCCAGCGCGTTACGGGTATTCAGCCGTGCCTGATCGAGCTGCTGCTGCGTCACACCACCCGTTTTGAACGAGCTTTCGTACCGTTCCTCGTCGCGTTTAGCATTGTTCCAGGCATCCTCAGCAGTTTGAAGATCTACCGAAAGAAGGTCGGTTTCGATGATTGCTATTAGCTCGCCTTTAGAAACCCGTGTTCCTTCATCGGCAAGGATCCTGGTGATACGTCCTGAGTTCTCCGCGTTGAATGTGATACGCTGTGAGGCCACAAAGTTTCCGTTGGCTGTGAAGTCCAGATCAACCGTGCTTTTGCTGATAGGCGCAACACGAACGGTCACATCGCCTGCAGTCCCCGCAGCCACGATCGCCGTCTTTGCTGTATTACTTTTTTTGTTGCCGGTCAGAACCCAACCGATCAGTGAAAGTGCTGCAATGATGGATACAGCAGTTATTATTCCCTTTTTCATAATTAATTCAATAATGATTTGATGTTTCCGTTAGCTTTAATGATCTGGATCTCGGCCAGCTTATAGTTCAATAATGCCTGTGAATAACTGTTCTGTGCGGCCGTGCGTGCGGTCTCCGCATCCAGCAGGTCAGTTAACGTTGCCAGGCCGTTCTGATAGTTATTCCGGGTACTCGTATATACCTCTTCAGCAAGCTGCACGTTCTCAGCCTGAAGCTTAATGGTATTCATACTGTTTCTGATCTGAATCTTTGCATTCTCGTTTGCGAGGTTCAATGATTGTTTCGCATTCCGCTGATCTTCCCTGATCTGCAGCAGATCAACATCGGCCTGCCTGATCTTAGCTTTGGTGGCACCACCGCTGAAAACCGGAATGCGCAGCGACAACCCAACCGATGACATATCGTACCAGAACGCATCCCCCTTCTTGCGGAACAGGTCGAATTTGTTACTCATACCGTTGTAAGAGTAGCTGCCGCTAAGTGAAAGACTTGGATAGTATTCAGCTTCATAGGCTTTCTTTCGCAACTGCAACAGATCTTCCTGCTTCTTCAGCAGCCGGTATTCTGTTTTCGCTTCGTAATTGACCGTATCGGCAAACTCTGCCTTCAGCTCTGCGGCAACAAGGCTATCTTCGGGCAGCACTATCGGCGTGGAAACCGGCATCCCGATATAAAATTTCAAAGCGTTCTCCTGCATAATTACCGCATTCACCAGTTGTTCGCGCTGCGTTCTCAGGTTGGTCAGGTTTACCCGTACCCGATCCAGGTCGATCCGCTTGGCCAATCCGCTCCTGAACTGATCGGTCACCGTTTTTTCAACCTGCTGCACACTTCTGATATTGGCGTCAATAACCCCCAGCTGCTGACGGTTGACCAGCACCTGATAATAGGCGGTTGCCGTTTGTTCCAGTGCATTTTCTTCAGTGAGGGAGGCACTGGTCCTGTAAAATTCTTCACTTGCCTTTGAAGCCTTCAAACCGGCAAACACCTGTTTATTAAATAGCTGCTGATTAACAGAAATACCTGCATTGGCGTTGTAGGTGGTTCCGCTTTCAATGGCCACCACCTCACCCGGACGGCCGAAGGCATCGCCCGGCAGAACAAACTGTGGCTTGATCAGCTGATCGGTGATGCCGGCTGTTCCGCTGATCTGCGGCAACGCCTGCGCCCGAACCTCATCTGTCTTATACTTACCGCCCAAAATATCCATGTGCGCCTTTCTGACGCCTGAATTGCTTTCGAGCGTGTGCCGGAGGGCATCGGCAAGAGTAAGCCGAATGGATTGTGCAGCGGACTGAGCAGGCATGATCGTTCCGACCAGCAGCGCAAGAGCGGCTGCGTACAACGCAAACGGCTGTTTGCGTTCGAAACGTGGATTTACATCATGATATATCATAAACAATTTATCTGTTTGTTAAAAAAATTTACGAAGCAAAACTATCGGATATGCAAAGGGGGGCTTTTATACAATTGCCGATGAATTGTATAAGATTATTGCACCACTGATTCAGCCATCAACGCCTTTCTCCGGGCCCTGATCGCTTTATAATAAGATGGGTTGAAGGATGTTACACGCTTGAACTGGCGCGACAAATGAAACATGCTGCTGTAACCAGTAACAAACGCTATTTCGGCCAGGGTCATATCGGTATATACCAGGTACTCCTTGATCTTATCGATCCGCCTGTTTATGATATAATTTTCAAGCGTGACCGCTTCTGAGCGCGAGAAAATAGCGCTCAGTGCATCGTAATTCAGATGGAGTTCATCGGAGAGAAATTCCGAGAACTTAATTTTTTTTCGTTTGGGATCAGGGGCAATGAGAACTTCATCTACCAACGCTTTGATCCGTTCCACAATCCGTTGGTCCTGCCCCCTGAGAATGGTAAACCCGAGCGATGTGATCGTTTTCTCAACGCGGGAAAAACAGTCGGTCCTGTGGAGGCCGGAGATGGTCACCTTTCCAAGGTGGATATCTTCAACGGTTAATGAAAGTTGCTCCAGGGAACGCTTGAGCACGGAGATACACCGGCTGCAAACCATGCCCTTTAACACTAGTGTCTGGCGGCTCATTTTGTAATAAATTGCGAGTGCAAATATTCAAATGGCCCCAAAAAGCGCCTTTACGGAATTGCGGTTAAGTTTTATATAATTATTGAATATTGTCGAGCGGCTTGCGGACCTTTTCTATATTCCGCCCGGTTTTGAACTTTGAAGGGGTTTGCCCGGTGATCTTTTTGAATTGTGAAGACAGATGCTGAACACTGCTGTAACCCAATTTATAGGAGATCTCATTTAAGTTCAATTCATCATAGAACAGAAGCTCCTTGACCCGTTCAATTTTCTGGCGGATGATGTATTGTTCGATGGTTATCCCTTCCACCGATGAAAAGAGGACACTAAGACCGGTATATTCCATGTTCAGCTGATCAGACAGCAGGTCTGACCAGTTGACCTTAAGTTCAAGACGGTCTGAGTGGTGTATATTACTGATAATTGTATTCTTGATACGCTCGATCTGCCTCATGCGCTCCGAGTCGAGCAGCTCAAACCCATGGCTTCCGAGATTCGCGACAAGCGATCTGCGGGTTTGTTCGTCAATTTCCCCAACCCTGACAAGGCCCATCTCCGCATCAATAACTTCTATACCTAACTTCTGGAGCTCTTCTTTTACCACCAGCACACAACGCCGGCAAACCATGTTCTTAATGTATAGTTCTGTCATAGAGGAGCGCAAAAATATTAAAGATAATGCAGTGTAAGATACTACTTTTAAAAAAATCAGCGCTAAAAAATATTTGCTTGCGTAGGTTGATGTGACTAAAAGTCAAGGGAGCTGATCCGCTCCCCTGACTTTTACTTATACGCTAAAGCCTAACTTGATCTTATACCGGTAACTTCCCCTGAACTCCTGTTCCAGCTTCAGTACCTCGCGGGTTTTCTTACTGATCCAGAAAACCTCTTTTCCTCCGGGCGTCGTATGGGTCAATAACCAGCAATCGACCTTCTGATTTTCATAAGTCTCTAAAACATCGCTGCCGGTCACTGTATACTCCTGATATTTTGGTACTCCGAAGCCAGGGTCATAGAAATTAATCAGGAATGTTCTGTTTGCCTGGTAAGGCAGGATCGGGAATACTTCAAGATCAAGATGCCAGTTAAGAATGTAATTCTCCTTCAATGCCACCTGAAACGCATCGAACATCTGTTTCTTTCCCTTGAGGGTATCGGCATCCGTTAAGGGCGTATTGTTTAGTGAGGCCGCTTTTTTTGTGAAATCAAAGCTCGCGGAGCCCCTGCCCTTCCACCAGGTATCATGAAAAAGCGGAGCAAAGGTCTGCCGGTCAGAAACCGATGTCACCTTATGGACCACAGCTGCATTATCTTCCCACTCCTGCGTAACGGTTATCGCCTTCTTTCCCGCGTATTCACTGAAAGCGATCTGGCGCGTCCACATCTGATAGCTGACACGGGAGCTGTCCTTTCCTTTCTTAAAATAGACCAGGTAGCGGTTGGTACCTTCCTTCAAAAAGCTTGTCTTAACATTTGCCGGATCCACCTTTACCGTGTCGGCACCAGCCCGTCCATTTGAAAGTGCCACATAACCCAGGCACTGGAGAACGATTGTTGAAATCAAAATTTTTTTCATTGAATTAAGTATATATAGTTTAGTTTATGTTATGGTCGTTTTGTTACACCCTTTCTATTTTCACAGGTACAAGCCAAAATTCTTCTTTCTACGATCCTGAACTTTCTGCTCATCATTATCCGTTTTATAGCTTGGTGTTCGAAGGCCATAAGCTTAAAGATTCTGGTGTCCCGGCAAACGCCGGATTACTTAAGTACTGGTTCTGATAGAACCTTGCATTCATATGTGACGATTGCGCTCCCATCGGGTTCGCCGACATAAGTATCGCTAACGGGAAGGTCTCGCCCTTCTGGAAATACTTGTACGGCGTACTGGTTTCCTTGTCCTTATAATCAAAACGAAGTACGAATTCTCCGGGGAGTTTTTCATGTGGTATCTGCAGCACCGTATTCAGACCACCTTTGAGCAAAGCAAATTCTGCTACGGTTTCCAGGCTGCCTGAAGCGAACGACTGAACGCTTACTTTACTCGCGTAGACGCCCCGTAAATAAACCTTTCAACTCGTTTCATATCACTTTAATTATTAACTCTTTACTGGATACACCTTACTGGTGTGCCGATAACCCTTGATAATGTTGACACCGAACTGGTTGTAGTAGACGCGTGCAAGGCCCAGCTCTCGGTATAGCTAACATAGAACCCTTCGCCCGCTCTGTTACTGCTCCAGTAACGGGCCTGAGTACCTCTCTCGGTCACACCAACACCATTTAACCATCCCGCCGCATGCAATTTTAAACCTGAATCATAGGCAAATTCCAGAGCTGGTTGTGATCCACGGCTGGAATTCCAAAGGGTGTTCGCCGCGGTCCACTCTGCTGCTGTAGGGAGGCGCCATGTTCCACCTAACATCACTCTGCACGGATCCACATTCGCCGCCCAATGTGCCGTTTCTGAAACCGAACTCATCCAGGGCGCCGTCGGAGTACGCGCCCCGTTAAAAGCATAGCCCTGCAGTCTATTAAATTGCCAATACCACCCGGCAGCGGCGGTGGTTGGGTCAACGTATGACGTGGCTTCAACGTCCGCACCCAGGTTCTTCGTGATCCAGCAATTCAGCTGACCATTCAAGTTCGTACCCACCAGATTATAGGTAAGCGTTTTGCTTTCAGGAGCACCTGATACACCGGCGACATGGTTTACCGAAATAGAAGGGACACAGATCCTGAATGTTTCCACCGGGCCGTAGCCCGTAACACCGTTTCCATTTGTTGCATATGCCCGCATATGATAGATCCCTTCTGTCAGGCCGGTAACTCCAAGACTAAACGGTCCGCTGGCAGCGACAGAATGTACTACGCTTCCCGTTTTATTCTCAAGCTTTGGATCTCCGGTATTATTCCACACGATCCCACGTGATTCGATCGGTGATCCCCCATCAAATATTGCATCCGAAGCAACATTAACCGATGTTGAGGTAAAACCGGACAATTTTACTTCACTGACAGCAGGCGCGGTGATCTCAGGCGTTGTCAGAATACATCGAACGGGAAGTCCGTAAGATTTTGGAATAGACATAACAACAGCCGGGGTGCTGTTTATTCTGATATCCCACGCGTATCGGGTGGCACTGGAAGTACTGGACCAGAACGCCGCATTTATCCCCCGGCTATTTGCTTCCAATACCCCGGTTGACCCATCGAGGGCACCGCCAGCATGTATTTTTAACTCCGAATTATAGGCATGTTGAAGCGTTGGCCAATTTACGGCCACCTTACTGTATTCAGTGCTTGCAGGTAATCTCCAGCCGCCACCGAGCAATAATACGCACGGATCATTAATAGCTGTTAAACTACTATTCAGGTCAAGAGGATTAGTCCATCCCTGAACCGGATACCTGGTGGCCGTGTATTCATACCCTTGCTTATTTCCAAACTGCCAGTACCATCCCGCCGCCTCAGCGGTCGCATCATTGGGACCCGATGGTGGGTTTACTGCCCCAAGATTTCGCGTAATCCAGCAAGCTGACTCCCCTGACAGGTTACTGTGTGCCAGATCATAGGTTATCGTTACGGAACGTGCTGCGCCGTTGAACCCTTCAACATGCCTCCGGGTGACCGGCGGACAAAATTTAATAGTCGCCAATTTAGATAATGCTATTCCCGAATGCTCATTTTTTGCAAATGCCCAGATATAATATGTCTTATATTCTTCTAATCCAGCCAGCCTTGCCTCGAAAGAGCCGGAACCGGAACGGCTTCCGGGCCGCAAAGTCTGGTCCTGATCTACAACCGGAGCTATACCTGTGTCATTCCACACAAAGCCGCGATCAGTGACCGGGCTTCCACCAGTAGTGGTAATAACGGCGGTTACTTTAAAATCTATAGATGTCATATCACTTACCTTCACCTCCGAAACAGAAGGCAGGCCTATCTGCGTTTCAGTCAGCACACATCTTACATTAAAGCCATCTGCCTTCGTGTATTCCATAATCTTGGTAACATTAGGCACCAGGGTCATAGTTGCTGCACTGCTGTATGAAGCTGCCTGATTGTTACTCCAAAAGTATCCGCCGACGGAACTTGTGGCCGAGCGATCGCGAAAAGTGCCCCCATAATCTAAATATCCGGCATAATGTAACCTGAGATCAGACTGAAATGCCAGCGCAGGTGTCGGATAGTCACCAATAACACTGACCCACTCCGATCGGGTTGGCAAGCGCCATCCGCCACCTAATAGCAGGTTGCACGGATCATTTTCAGGCTTCCAGTCACTGTTCTCCGAATTGTTTCCGCCCCAGGAGGTTGGATTTTTCTTTGCCGACACCACCTCATATCCCTGAGTCTTGTTGAACTGCCAATACCAGCCAGCTGCAGCGTCTGACGGATCATTCAGTGTGCCGGCCTGTTGTGTCGCCCCAAGATTTCGGGTGATCCAGCAACTCGAAGTACCTGATAACATGCTACCAGTCACGCCGTATTCAATGGTTCTGTCAGACGGCGCACCATTGTGTCCGCCAACGTGGTAGCCTGTCACACTTGGCGGACATACCACGAATTTTTCGACTTCACTATAGGCAGTACCGGTGCTATTTGTGGCATATGCCCAAACGTAGTAGGTCTTTCCACTTTCCAACCCCGTCAGGTTCAGTTGAAACTCACCGGTACCTGCTCCAACCATAACAGGAACATTCGTAACCGGGTCAACTTCTGGATCGCCTCCGGTGGTGTTCCACACAAAGCCGCGGGCGGTAATACCAGATCCGCCGTCCAGGGTAACCGCAGATGAACCTGTAGTGCTTGTTTCCGTGAAGCTGCTAAGCACAACCTTACTGACTGAGGGAAGGGTTTCCTGAGCCTCATCCAACAAACATCGAACGCCAAATCCATCTAGCTTAGTAAGCGCAGGTTGAGATACGGAACTTCGCAAGTACAACGCATACCCTTTATCAGTATCTCCGTTTGAAGACCAGTACAGGCCTTCATTTGCAGCCATGTGAGTACCCACATCACTCAGGTAACCGGTAGCGTGCAGATTAAGTGTCGTATTGTATGCACCGGTAAGGTTGGTAAAATTAGTCCTGACTGTTTCCCACTCAGATTTTGTCGGCATTCGCCAACCCTCCCCTAATAATAGTTTACATGGATCTTTTGCCGGATTCCAATTGCCAACTTCATACGTTTTAGGCCAGGCTGTGTCCGGCTTGCGACTCGTACCGCTACGCTCATAGCCCTGATTGCCGTTGAACTGCCAGTACCACCCGTACGCATCAATGTTTGGATCTGTCACAGAAACAGGTGCGTCTTTTGCACCAAGATTTTGACCGATCCAGCATTTATGCTCACCGGAAATATCACTGCGTACAATCTTATAGGTTACTGTTTTCGTTACTGGCGCACCGTTATGGCCGGCATAGTGATAACGAGTGATAGAAGGGGCGCACAGACCAAATTTTTCGACTTCACTATATGCTGTGCCGGTACTGTTGGTTGCATATGCCCATATATAGTAGGTCCTCTTTTTATCTAAACCGGTAAGACTTACACTGAACTCTCCGGTGCCTGTACCAACCGCAACAGGTACCCGGGTCACCGGATCGACTTCGGGGTTGCCGCCTGTCGTATTCCAAACATATCCACGTGCAGTAATATCAGATCCTCCATCCAGAGTAACAGCTGCCGAACCGCTTATCGATGTCTCTGTAATACCACTGGCCACAACTTTACTTACAGAAGGAAGAGTTTCTGTGACCCCCTCTATCAGGCATCGTACAGAAAACCCATCGAGCTTAGTGAGTGAAGAAGCAAGTGCATTCCCGCGAAGATATAGTGCATATCCTTCGCTTGCCGTGTTTTGGGTGGAAGACCAGAATAATCCCTCTGATGGAGCGGTATGGACGCCGGCGGAGTTCAGGTAGCCAGCAGCATTAAGTTTCAGATCGGTGCTGTAAGCTGACGCTAAACTGTTGAAACCTCCTAAAGCATTTTCCCATTCTGCCTTCGTTGGCAATCGCCAGTCAGCTCCAAGTAATAATTTACAGGGATCATTTTCAGGGTCCCAATTGCCGTTCTGCGTTGTAACCGGCCAGGTGCTATTGGGAATACGCCCTGAACCGTTACGTTGATAACCTTGCACACGATTAAACTGCCAAAACCACCCAACAGCTTCAGGATTAACGTCCGTCGCCGTTATTGCCGCATCTTTTGCACCGAGGTTCTGAGTGATCCAGCATTTCATCTCGCCTGAAGCCGAACTGCTCATTACATTATAGGTTACTTCCTTAGTTGCCGGCGCCCCGTTATGCCCCGCTACATGGTAACGTGTTATCGTCGGCGGACAGATCGTAAAGATTTCCACAGGCCCATATGCAAAATCCACCCCGTTCCTTGCGTAGGCACGTATACGATAAACCTTCCCTTCCTCCAGCGGCATGATATCATGTGTGAACGATCCTACTTCACCGCTCATATCGTCCGTAAACCCTTCATTACTGATAATGGTCGGATCTGCGGCCTGGCTCGTCCACACAAACCCGCGGGCGGTTACCGGGCTTCCGCCACCGTGTGTCAATTCAGCCGTTGCTTTTACACGGGTGCTTTGCATATCCGATATCGTTACTTCGCCAACAGTCGGAGGAACCGCCGGTGTGCTGAAGCTCAGCCTATCTCCATATCCATATTTATACCCGTTATAGGCGTAAGCACGGTAATAATAGGTAGTGCCCGGCTCCAATCCGCTTAATGAAGCTACAAACTCGGCGGATCCGTTATTTGTCGTTTTCCAGCCGGTGTCGAACGTAAGAT
>DASWXL010000129.1:0-2559 GCA_036405495.1 Sphingobacteriaceae bacterium
GCGGCCGGATCCTGCTGATCTCCCAGTTCACATTATTTGCTCAGACCAGAAAGGGCAACCGTCCAGGGTTTACACGCTCTGCCAGGCCAGAGAAAGCTATCCCGCTATACGAACAAATGATAACCGAACTGGAGAAGCAAACGGGAACCAGGGTCGAGACCGGCATCTTTGGAGCCGACATGAAGATCAGCCTGTTGAATGACGGACCTGTAACCATAATAATGGACACAAAGGACCGGGAAAATCACTAAATTCACGAGTTACGTACTAATCTGCTATGACCATTCAAGAAGCTCAATCGATGATCGATAACTGGATCAATACAACCGGCGTCCGTTATTTCAATGAATTAACAAATACGGCCATCCTGATGGAAGAAGTCGGCGAAGTTGCCAGGATAATGGCCCGAAAGTATGGAGAACAGTCTTTTAAAAAATCGGATGAGGAGGTTGATCTTGCTGATGAAATGGCCGATGTATTATTTGTTCTCATGTGCCTGGCCAACCAGACAGGAATCGATCTGACAAAAGCACTGGAGAAAAATCTGGAAAAGAAAAATATTCGCGACGCGGAACGGCATAAGAATAACGAGAAGCTTAAATAGAAATAACCACCAGGCAAGTCCTTATCCGGCCGGCAATTTTCACTATTGCGCTGATAGTTGCCAATCTACCGTCGATAGTTTCACTAATCTACCCCCCTTCAACACCGGAATCGACGTACAAATATCTACATTCAGGCAAAAACGGATATCTTCCTCAATACCCAGCTTCTTTAACCGTTCGCTGTGCGATGTCTTCTGCAGATAAGCATTCAGATCCGGCCGGGCCTGCAGGTACATGTCTTCGGCAGCGATAGCTGCATCGTCCAGCTGGTACTCTTTATCGCGCAGCTGATTGACAACCGCTCCGGCAAAAACAGTATCTTCCAGATTGAATTTGTCTTTCCAGCCGGCACAAAGCAACAAAACATCCTGACCCTGAGCACTTAGCCATGAAGACAATGCGGTCAGATTGAGAAAAGAGCCGATAACGATCTGCGATGCCGAAAGAGATTTATCAATGGCATGTGTACCGTTTGTAGTTGTTAACACTACCGTTCTACCGGCCACCTTCTCGTGGCAATAAGCGAACGGCGAGTTCCCGAAATCAAACCCTTCGACCACTTCACCATTCCGCTCTGCAGCCAGAAGGAAACCATGATCGCAATATCCGCGACAGGCTTCTACAGTGGCCACCGGGATAATAGCTTCAGCACCGTTATCGATACCGTAGCATATCGATGAAGTAGCCCTGAAAATGTCTATTACAACAACAATACTGTCGGTGATGTCGTACAAATGCAGTAATGCAGGCGTAAAACATACTTCGATCTTTCTCATCAAGCCGGGATACTAGGATTTATAGAAAGGTAGTTTTACCACCTGGGCCTTAACTTTGTTATCCCTGATCTTCACAAATATTTCAGTTCCTTCCTTTGCCAAAGGAGTTTGAACATAACCCAAACCAATCGCCTTTTGTAATGAAGGTGATTGGGTGCCGGAGGTTACTTTACCGATAACATTACCTCCTGCATCAACAATTTCATAGTCGTGACGCGGAATACCTCTTTCTATCATTTCAAATCCGATCAGCTTACGTTCAGCTCCGGATTGCTTCTGTGCCGCTAAGCTGGCTGAATTAACAAACTCTTTGGTAAACTTCGTGATCCAGCCTAAGCCTGCCTCCAATGGAGATGTTGTGTCATCGATATCGTTTCCGTATAAACAAAAGCCCATTTCAAGGCGCAGCGTGTCGCGTGCGCCCAGGCCGATCGGTTTAATTCCGAAAGGCTCCCCGGCTTCAAATACCTTGTTCCAGATCTCGGCGGCATGTTCGTTATCGAAATACAGCTCAAAGCCTCCGGCGCCTGTATAGCCCGTAGCCGAGATAACCACATTATCAACTCCGGCGAATTTCCCTTTTTTGAATGTGTAATACTCCATCGAAGCCAGATCGACATCGGTCAACGACTGTAACGCTTCGGCAGCTTTCGGGCCCTGAACCGCCAGCAATGAAGTGCGGTCGGAAATATCCTTCATTTCCACCCCTTCAGTATTGAACTTTGAGATCCAGTCCCAGTCCTTTTGAATGTTCGATGCGTTTACCACAAGCATATACGTTTTTTCGTCGATGCGGTAAATCAGAAGATCGTCAACGATACCGCCGGTCTCATTCGGCAGGCATGAATACTGTACCTTACCATCATATAACTTTGAGGCATCGTTAGAGGTAACTCTTTGAATAAGATCCAGTGCTTTCTCCCCCTTTAAAATGAACTCGCCCATGTGGCTTACATCAAAAACACCTACTGCCTTTCGAACGGTTTCATGCTCAGCGTTAATTCCGGCATACTGCACCGGCATGTTATAACCTGCAAAAGGAACCATTTTAGCACCAAGAGAAATATGAGTGTCAGTTAAGGCGGTTTTTTTCATTACGATCAGTTTGTTGGATTATCAGAGCGCCAAAAGTAATGAAAAAATACAATTTACCCTTCGGCAAAAAGCACCAGCTGAGG
>DASWXL010000130.1:0-20687 GCA_036405495.1 Sphingobacteriaceae bacterium
AGAAAGCAAAAGGAATAATTTTGAAAAAGCGTTACACTATCTGAAGATCGTCTATCAGAATGACAGCGCCAAATATAAATCAAACGTATCGGCAGGAATAACGCTAATTCAAAAGCAAATGCAACAGGCGGAAGAGCTCAACAAAAAGCAACTTACCATTGAAAAGCAAAAGAACACTAAAATCCTGTTACTCGCCAGCTCAGTGGTAGCGGCGTTGTTGCTGGTATTGTCGTTTGTATTGGTGAAAAACGTTCGAAGAAAAGCAAAGAGCAATCAGCTACTCAAAGAGCTTAACCAGGAAATCTACCTTCAAAAAGAGCATCTGAACCGGGTGAATCACAATCTGGAAGAGATCATTGAGGAAAGAACAAAGGACCTGAAGATCAAAAACCGAAAACTCTCCGAATATTCGTCACACCTTTCTCATCAGATCCGTGGGCCGGTTGCTACCTTAAAAGGATTGATGTTACTGGAAAAAGACGATTTGATCGACCACAAGGAGCTTGCGTCTGAAATAAACAAGTGCGTAACCGATATCGATGATAAGATCATCAACATTAATAAAACCCTGAATGACGCCACAATCCCCGGACTCGAAACAGAAGGGTAAAAAATACGGCTTCTTGACAGCAATCTAACCGGAATTTTGCCTCCTTTTACTATTTTCGCAGTTGGAAAAAGGAGCAGATTTTGGATTATTTAAGCGGATTAAACTCTTCACAACGGGCAGCAGTAGAGCAAATTCAGGGACCGGTAATGATTGTTGCCGGCGCTGGTTCAGGGAAAACACGCGTTATTACCTATCGCGTAGCACATCTGATAAAAAAAGGGGTTGATCCGTTCAGCATTCTTGTTCTGACCTTTACGAACAAGGCCGCAAAGGAAATGCGCGACAGGATCATGAAGGTAGTCGGAGCTGAAGCGAAAAACATCTGGATGGGAACTTTCCACTCAGTTTTCGCCAAGATCTTAAGAGTTGAAGCAAACAGGCTCGGGTATCCGAATAACTTTACTATTTACGACACTGACGACAGCAAGAGCCTCTTAAGAGCCATCCTGAAAGAGATGCAGCTCGATGATAAGTTGTACAATGCGAACTTCGTATACAACCGCATCTCATCCGCAAAGAACAATCTTATTTCTGCTGCTGAGTACATTAAAAACGAGCACATTCAGGCGGAAGATTTCTCATCCGGAAGAGGCCGGCTGGGCGAGATCTATCAGATCTATACACAACGATGCTTCAAAGCCGGCGCTATGGATTTTGATGACCTGTTATTCAAGACCAACGTACTGCTTCGCGAGCACCCCGACGTACTTTACAAATACCAGAATAAATTCAAGTACCTGATGGTAGATGAGTATCAGGATACCAACTTTTCACAATACCTGATCGTTAAGAAGCTTGCTGCGGTTAATGAAAACCTTTGCGTTGTAGGCGACGATGCGCAGAGTATTTACGCTTTTCGCGGAGCAAACATTCAGAACATCCTGAACTTTGAAAAAGATTATCCGGATCTGCGTGTCTTTAAACTCGAACAGAACTACCGGTCTACACAGAACATTGTAAACGTCGCCAACAGCATTATCGCCAACAACAAAAATCAGCTGAAAAAAAACGTATTCTCTGAAAACGAGCCCGGCGATAAGATCAAAGTGACACGATCTTTCAGCGACAACGAAGAGGGTAAGATGGTCGCTGAAGATATAGCCATGCAACGATCTTTGAACGGGTTAAATTATAACAGCTTTGCCATCCTGTACAGAACTAATGCGCAGTCGCGGGCAATGGAGGAGGCTTTGCGAAAACTGAACGTCCCATACAAGATTTACGGCGGATTATCTTTCTACCAGCGCAAAGAGATCAAAGATCTGATCGCATACTTCCGGCTTACTTTTAATCCGAATGATGAAGAAGCGCTAAAAAGAGTTATCAACTATCCGCGACGCGGGATCGGTGATACAACCATCGAACGTATTCTCATCGCTGCCGATAAAAACAATGTAACCTTTTGGGAAGTGATCACTAACCCTGCTCAATATCTGGATTCGCGCAGTGCTACGGCCGTAGAAAACTTCGGAACCATGATCCAAAGCTTCCAGGTAATGACCAAATCTCATTCTGCATACGATACGGCCCTGCATATTGCCCAGCATTCGGGGGTTTTGAAGGAACTTTATGCGGATAAATCGGTTGAAGGATTGAATCGTTATGAAAACATACAAGAGTTGCTGAATGGTATTAAAGAATTCAGTGAACGGGAAGACATTGAAGAACGGGGACTCGACATCTTTATGCAGGATGTGGCCTTATTGACCAATGACGATAACGACAAGGATCCAAACGCCGATACGGTATCTCTAATGACCATCCACTCGGCAAAGGGCCTGGAATTCTCGCATGTGTATGTCGTCGGCCTGGAAGAAAATTTATTCCCTTCGCAGATGTCACTTAACTCAAGAAGTGACCTTGAAGAAGAACGGCGACTGTTCTATGTAGCTATTACCCGTGCTGAGAAAAGGCTGGTTCTCTCCTACGCCACTTCCAGGTACCGGTGGGGAACCTTAACCAGCTGCGAACCGAGCCGCTTCATTGATGAGATAGATGCGAAATACCTGGAGCTCGACTTTAAGCCGCAACAGAAGGCTGCAGGAAATCCATTTTTTGACGACGAAAGAACTGCCTGGACCAGCAAACAGTCTGATGCTTTTGCAAAACCTAAACCAGCGGCAGCAGCAAAGACGACGTCGATCTTACCGAAAGCTCATATTCCTACGCCAGGCTTCGCGCCGTCCGACACTTCAAACCTGCAGGTCGGAATGGAAGTGGAACATGAACGCTTCGGTTTCGGCAAGGTGATCAACCTCGAAGGCAACAGACCTGACATAAAAGCGACTATATTTTTCAAAGAATTAGGACAAAAACAACTTTTGCTTAAATTTGCTAAACTTCGTATAGTAAATTAACTTCCAAACAATATTACGGCGAGCACACTTTCCATACTTTAGCTCAGTGCATAAATGGATAACATGAATTTTGATTATAATACTACAAGGAAAAAACTGATCCTTGCCGAATACGGCCGCAATGTGCAAAACATGGTGGCCTATATCTGCTCTCTTCCAACAAAAGAAGAACGCAACAGACATGCACAGGTCGTTATTGACCTGATGGGCTTTTTGAATCCACACCTGAGGGATGTGACGGACTTTAAACACAAACTATGGGATCACCTCCATATTATATCCGACTTCAAAATTGATGTAGATTCTCCGTATCCTAAACCATCAGCGGATGCGATACATATGAAACCGGAACCCCTGGCCTATCCGCAGCACCGTATCAAATACAAACATTACGGAAAAACCATCGAGTTGATGATCAACAAGGCGAAAGCCATCGAAGACCCGGCAAGAAAGCAGAACATGGTCCAGGCGATCGCTAATTTTATGAAGATGGCTTATGTTACCTGGAACAAGGATACAGTGGCTGACGAAACAATCATCAAGGATCTGAGAGACTTTTCGAACGGCGAACTTCAGCTGGAGGAAAACATCAATCTTAACAAGGTCGAGGTGCGTCCGGTCAATCAGCAGAACCGGCAGAACCGGGGCCAGAAAAACCGTCCGGGCGGCCGCGGTCAGGTACAAAACCGTCAGCGCAATGGCGGCAAGAGATACTAATCCCATTTTCTTATTTTCACTGAACAACAAACAAGAATGAACGCATTTCAGATTGTTGGGGGCAAGCCATTAAAGGGAGAAATCATTCCGCAAGGCGCAAAAAACGAAGCTCTCCAGATCTTATCCGCGGTTTTATTAACCGGCGAAAAAGTAACGATCAGCAATATTCCCGATATAAAGGATGTAAATAAACTGATTGAGCTGTTAGGCGATCTGGGTGTGTCTGTCGAGCGCCTCAATAAAGACACGTACACTTTCGAAGCAAAAAATATTGACCTGAACTTCTTTAGCTCTGATGCTTTCAAAGCCAAAGGCGGAAGCTTACGTGGCTCGATTATGATCGTTGGCCCCCTTTTGGCCCGTTTCGGTAAAGCCGCAATTCCAAAGCCGGGAGGCGATAAGATCGGCCGGCGAAGATTAGACACTCACTTTCTGGGTTTCGAAAAATTAGGTGCAAAATTCATCTTCGACAAAGAAACCAACTTCTTCAACGTAGATGCGACGAACCTTAAAGGTACTTACATCCTGTTAGATGAAGCATCGGTTACCGGAACTGCCAACGTCGTGATGGCAGCAGTACTGGCCAAAGGGACCACCACTATCTATAATGCGGCTTGTGAGCCCTATTTACAGCAGCTTTGCAAAATGCTGAACCGCATGGGTGCAAAGATCTCCGGTATTGGATCCAATCTGCTGACCATAGAAGGGGTTGAACGATTAGGCGGCACTGAACACCGCCTCCTTCCTGATATGATCGAAATCGGCTCGTTTATCGGCCTCGCTGCCATGACTGAATCCGAGATCACCATAAAGGACGTTAAGTTTCAGGAACTGGGAATTATACCGGACGTTTTCCGCCGCCTCGGAATCAGGTTTGAACTCAGAGGTGATGATATTTTCATCCCTTCACAAAAGTCGTATGAAATAGAAACGTTCATTGACGGCTCGATCATGACAATCGCGGATGCGCCATGGCCGGGTTTTACACCCGATCTCCTGAGTATCATCCTGGTGGTGGCAACTCAGGCAAAAGGAAACGTGCTCATCCATCAAAAGATGTTCGAGAGCCGCTTATTCTTTGTGGATAAACTCATCGATATGGGCGCTCAGATCATTTTGTGTGACCCCCACCGGGCAACCGTTATCGGCCTTGATAAAAAGGTACAGCTAAGAGGTATTCAGATGACCTCGCCGGATATCCGGGCCGGAGTTTCGCTCCTGATCGCTGCATTGTCAGCACAGGGCACATCGGTTATTCACAATATTGAGCAGATCGAGCGCGGATATCAGGACATCGATACCCGTCTTCGGGCATTGGGTGCAGATATCAGGCGCATTGAAGCTTCACCCTTAACCCACTGATGAACACAGGTCAACGGAATGTTGATACTGACGGATAATAAAAGCTTGTTTTTTGAACAGGCTTTTTTTGTGTAGTTTTATTCTTTAAAATACCGCAATACTGTGTTTTACAGGCGCCACAAGAAAGAGATCGACTTAATTTTACTCTTCGCCGGTTTGAAGCTTCTTCTTCATCTTCTGGCCAATAGCCGATTTGGATTTCACCGGGATGAACTGCTTTATCTGGCGCTTGGGCAGCATCTCGACTGGGGATATAAGGAGGTTCCACCATTTATTTCGGCGATCAGCTGGTTCACAGACACCATTTTCGGCGACAGCGTATTTGCTACCCGACTACTGCCTTCCATGGCCAGCGCCAGCATTATTTTATTAACCGGATTAATCGTTCTCGCCTTGAATGGCAAAAGACAGGCGATCACGGTTACCTGCGTTGCAATGGTCTTTTCGCCCGCGTTCCTTGCCTCAGGATATTTACTTCAGCCTGTGGTCTTTGACCAGCTGTTCTGGGTTGGCACGACGTATCTCCTGATCAAATACATCCAGACACATAAGGTAAAATATTGTTATTGGCTTGGGATCGTTGCTGGATTAGGCATGTTGAACAAGTATACGATGGCGTTGTTTCTGCTGGCGTTATTCCTCGGACTGCTCCTGACACCGCAAAGAAAAATGTTATGGAGTAAACACTGGCTAACAGCGTTCCTGCTGGGTTTCATTATTTTTCTTCCAAACCTCGTCTGGCAATTTGCCAATGGCCTTCCCGTGGTTCAGCACATGCGGGAATTGAAAGAGACCCAGCTAAACTTTATTCATCCGACCGAATTCATCCTTCAAAATTTCCTGGTACATGCCACCGTTGGAATTATACCCCTGGCCGGACTCATTTACATACTGGTCACGAGACGAAACCACCGGTTCCGCTTTATAGGTTTCTCATTCATATTTGTTGTATTATCGCTGCTGCTTATGCAGGGTAAAGTATATTACGGGTTCGGCGCTTTTCCAATGCTGTTTGCCTGCGGCGGCCTCGCTTTCCAAACGATTGCCCGAGGGATCTCCCTAAACCTTCTTAAGCCGGCTATGGTACTGATAGCAATTCCGTGTATCGTTTTGGTGCCTGTTGCCATCCCTGTTCTGCCCATTAATACAACACTTTATTTTCTGGACCTCACCCTGAACAAGACGGGTATCGATTTTCCACTTAAATGGGAGGATCAGCAGCTTCATGCCACTACTCAGGATTACGCAGACATGTTCGGCTGGCAGGAGATGGCCGAATATTCGGCAAAGGCCTATCAGATAATTCCGCAGCACGAGCGCAACCAGGTTACCATTTTTGCCGACAACTATGGGCAGGCGGGGGCCGTGGACCATTTGGGCAAGCCATATGGCATACCTAAAACCGTATGCCTGAACAGCAGCTTCGCATTGTGGGCGCCCGACAGTATAAAGACCAACCACCTGATCTATATTGACAATGATATCTCGGAGCTGGTTCCGCTATTCAAAGAAGTAAAAACGATCGGCGAAGTAAGAAACCCGCTGGCAAGAGAAAAGGGCACGAAAGTATACTTGCTTTCATATCCCCTTGATGACATCAACAAACTGTATCTGGAAGAGCTACAGGCAGCCAGATAAAAAAAGCCGCTTGTCTCGCGGCTTTAAACTATGCTGAAATAGCATTGATAATGTCATATTGGGTAATGATCTCTATCTTTCCCTCTTCATCCTCTACTAAAACGGCACTATTGTCTTTACTGATCATCGATGATATCTTTTCGATCGATGTCTTCAGATCAACAAACGGAAGGGGCTGAGTCATGATCTCTTCCACTTTGCTGGATTTCAATGATGGGTTTTCGATCAGCGAATTAAGGATATCTCCTTCAGATACTTTTCCGACAACCATTCCATGCTGAGTAACAGGAAGTTGCGATATATTCAGCGTCTTAATAATGTTTATCGCCTCCAGAACAGACTTCTCACTGTCGATGGTTACGATCTCCTGCCTGGACCGCTTAGCCAGAATCGACGAAGCAGTCAATTTTTCATCTTTCAGAAAGCCTCTTTCCCGTAGCCAGTCCTCATTGTACATCTTCCCCATATAGCGCGATCCGTGATCAGGGAAAATGACAACGACAACATCATTCTCCGTCAGCCGGTCTTTCAGCTGCATTAAACCGGCAACTGCAGAACCTGATGAATTGCCCGCGAAAATCGCTTCTTTACGCGCAATTTCCCGGGTCATCAATGCAGCATCTTTATCGGTCACTTTCTCAAAATGATCAATTAAGCTAAAATCAACGTTCTGAGGAAGAAAATCTTCACCGATTCCTTCAGTTATGTACGGATAGATCTCGTTTTTATCAAAAATGCCCGTTTCTTTGTACTTTTTGAATACAGAGCCGTACGTATCGATCCCCCAGATCTGGATCGCTGGATTCTTTTCCTTCAGGAAACGGGCAATGCCCGACACTGTTCCCCCGGTTCCAACGCCAACAACAAGGTGCGTGATCTTTCCTTCAGTCTGCTCCCAGATCTCCGGACCGGTCTGCTCATAATGCGCCTGCGAATTGGAAAGATTGTCGTACTGATTCGGCTTCCATGAATTCGGCACTTCTTTCTCCAGTCGCGAAGAAACAGAATAATATGATCGCGGATCTTCAGGATCGACATTGGTCGGGCAAACAATTACTTCCGCACCGAACGCCCGCAGAGCATCAATTTTCTCCTTTGACTGCTTATCAGTGGTGGTAAAAATACACTTGTAACCTTTGATGACCGCAGCCAGAGCCAATCCCATTCCGGTGTTGCCGGAAGTTCCTTCAATAATCGTCCCTCCTGGTTCAAGCAAACCCGCTTTTTCGGCATCTTCGATCATCTTCAACGCCATGCGGTCTTTGATCGAGTTTCCCGGATTTGTTGTTTCGATCTTCGCCAAAACAGTTGCCTTCACACCAGCTGTAATGCGATTGAGTTTTACCAAAGGTGTATTACCTATCGTTTCTAATACATTATTATACCACATGCTGCAAAAGTACAGTTTTTGTTTCAACCGGATAAATATTCATGTCTGGCGCTTCTTTTTAGTATAAAATTTTACCTGAAGCTGTTCATCCTAAACTTTTATTTGCTGAAACCGGGTTCGATCCGCGTTCAATGAAAACGCATGGCTGACTTCCTGTGGACGGCGATGCAGTGGCATCCGCCAAATGTAACCTTTGGAAATTCTGAATGCTCTATAACATAAACCAGTAATCATGGACACATCAGTAAATTATCCCGCCGCTGCTTATTCAGGTACAATAAGCCCGGCCGAAAAGGTAGCGATCACACTCAGGTGGACTTACGGACTCGTTCCGATCGTTGCCGGTACAGACAAGTTTTTTCACCTTCTTGTAAACTGGGACCAATACCTGGCACCTATCGTTACTGACATCCTTCCGCTTTCTGTGAATACGTTTATGACCATTGTCGGTATCATTGAAATCGTAGCCGGGATCCTGGTACTCGTCAAGCCGAGGGTCGGAAGTCTTATCGTCGGAATATGGCTGATAGGAATAGCCATCAACCTCGTACTCACAGGACAGTACTTCGACATTGCAGTCCGGGATGCTGTAATGGCAATCGGGGCGTTTTGCCTCTATATCCTGGTAGCGGACAAAAAAAAATGATAAAGCTTCAACCGTAAAAGAAGACAGCGAAAAAAATAAAAGGGTAAAATCTATTTCATCAAGATCACATCTATTAGTATTTGGATAATTGTTCGAGTGATCTTTGAATTTCATACCGATCGGCTATGACATGATGCAGGTCTTCAGGGAAGGTCGATTGCCTGTGTGCCGTTGTGGGGTTTTTCATCGTGCGGGCGGACATATGAAACTCCTGTGCACCGGTGTACCGGGCAAGTTCAAGAATATTCGAGGCGCGGATACCCGAGCCGGGCATGATCACAATGCGGCCGTCCGCCTGCCTGATCAACTGCTTGATAACCTCCTTCCCTTCCGAAGCAGACGGATAAAGTCCGGAAGTCAGTATACGGGTGCATCCGCAATCAATAACTTCTTCGAGAGCCTCAAAAGGATCGCGCACTCGATCGAACGCCCTGTGGAACGTAACTTCAAGGGGATAAGCCAGATCTACCAGCTTTTTGGTCCGGTCTGTGTCCACCGTTCCGTTGGTCTTAAGCATACCCGTCACGATGCCGTCACAACCGATATTCTCACAAACTTCGATATCCCGTTGCATGATCTCAAACTCATGTTCACTGTAGCAAAAGTCACCGCCCCGCGGCCTGATGATAGGAAAAAGGTCAATTGACACGATCTCCCTGGCCCGTTTAACGAGACCGAAAGAAGGTGTCGTTCCTCCTTCGGCGGAATTATCACA
Organism: Sphingobacteriaceae bacterium; assembly: GCA_036405495.1. Taxonomy (GTDB): domain Bacteria; phylum Bacteroidota; class Bacteroidia; order Sphingobacteriales; family Sphingobacteriaceae; genus DASWTL01. Next base: position 9,436 of record DASWXL010000130.1, read on the forward strand.
TAACTCGATGCGATGCGCCCCGCTTTGCTCAATAGTTGCGCAGCTTTCAATATTGAAAGCAATTACTTCTAACCTGGACATCTCTACTTAAAATAGCTCTTCGCTTCAAAGATATTCTCTTCAGCTGCACTTTTCACCGAGTAGGTGAACCCTTTATGGATCGCAAAAGCGCCGTACCGGCCTTTCTTATCCAGGGCCAGAAAACCGACCTGCAATTTTTTTGCCCTTTCCGGATCACGCTTCACAATTCTTTCAACGGCCCTCTTACAAGCTGCTTCGGGATCCAGTCCTGACCGCATAAGCTCGACCACGGCGTGAGAGCCGCATATACGGATCACTTCCTCTCCCAGCCCTGAAGAAGTGGCGGCACCCACTTCGCCGTCCACATATAATCCTGCGCCAATGATCGGCGAATCACCCACGCGTCCGCGCATTTTCCATGCTGCACCACTGGTTGTGCACGCGCCACCCATCTTACCATGTGCGTCAAGCGCCAGCATTCCTATCGTATCGTGATTGTAGGGGCCGCCCGGCAATTGCCGCGGATCGTCGGATCTCCCTTTTTGATTTTCAATATTAATTACGGGCTCGTATTGAGCGGTCTTTAACCACTCCTTCCATGCCTTTTCTGAAGCCGGAGTTAACAGGTTCTCCTTCGTGAAACCATTAGCCAGTGCAAATTGCAGCGCTCCCTCACCAGCCAGCATAACATGCGGCGTTTTTTCCATCACCCGTCTCGCTACTGAGATCGGGTGCAGGATATGCTCAAGAAATGCCACGGAGCCGCAGTTCAGGTCACCATCCATGATACAGGCGTCGAGGGTAACCTTTCCGTCACGGTCGGGAAAGCCGCCTCTGCCAACCGACTGATTATTCGGATCGGCTTCCGGTATCTTAACGCCGGCTTCAACGGCCTCTATTGCACCGGACCTCTTAGTCAGGAATTTCCACGCTTCACCGTTGGCCTCCCGGCCAAAATCCCAGGTAGAGATAACTATTGGCTGTTCTGCGGCCGGAGCCGCATCTTCAATTTCAGCCGCAAAGACCGACTTTTGAAATACAAGGGCCGCTGAACCCAGTAAGGACGTCTTTAAGAATTTTCTGCGCTTAACCATTTCCGTGATCTAATTTAATTTACCATGCCCCTTATACAAACTGACCCGACCATTCATTCCATCTCAAGCACCGACCTATACTCATCCTGAACATTTGCCGGGACGTCAATATAGACCAATCCGGGACCCGGTTCCAGGAGATCTTGCAAACCACCTTATGCTGCAGCGTTTGCGAAGTTGTACTACCTGCACGCTTTTTGACAGAATTTCTACGCAGCGAAGGAACATATTTGCCTCTTTGCGGATGATCTCATGCTCTGAATTTGTCAGGCCGATCACGGCATAATTATCCTGTGCATTCAATGCCCGAAACCCGAGAACCGAAACGATCAGACAGAGGACCCTTTTCATTTAATAAAGTTTATAGATAGCTGAAATTCTGCGGGCATTCGCTACCCTTGCAAATATTTGGATTTATAACTTTCCGTGATAAACTTTATTGGCAAAATATTATGCAATATTGGCATCGGATATTCTGCCTGATATCAAAACCGACGAATTTTTCCGGCGTAAACCCAAAATGAAAAAGGGCAGCTCTGCACCCCTTATCAATTAACTAATTATTAAACCAAATACGTGAAACAAGTATGAGATTTTTCAGGCCAGACATTGAGGAAAGCTTTTCAAATACCGGCACTATCCTGGCACCTGCTTAGCGTCCTCAAAAAATTATCGGCAAAAATAGACAATTTTAGATAATCCAGTCTTTTGAAATTAGTCCTCCAGTGGTACCTTCAGCCCCGTAACCGGAAGAGGCTGCAAGGGAAGAGCAAAATGAAAGAAACCAACACTCTTAAAAAAGCCATTTTTTTCCTTCCAATAGCTTTCAGTATTCATAACCTGGAGGAAGTCCTTACAGTGGGGAATCTCCAAATTGTGACAAACAAGCATTTTCACCATACCGATGCGCAATTCCAGATCGCCGTGTTATTATTTAGTATTGTTGGATTTATGGTTGTCTTTCTTAGGAACTTATACACAAGTGAAGACGCCTACTTGCGAGTAATCGTATGGTTCGCAGGAATGATACTCCTAAACGTCTTCATACCACACTTGCTCATCGCAATAATAACCCGTTCATACACACCAGGCCTTGCTAGCGCCATTCTAATAAACCTACCACTGGTAACTACTATCTTAAAAAAAATTAAAAAAATTGAAAAAATCCCTACAAAGAGGCTGCTGCTTGACATTCTCTCAGGAGGAGGTATTGGACTAGCGCTGGTGTTTCTTTTTCTTATGACAGGCAAATTGATCGTGGTTGCATTTCTTTGAAGGCATACCAGCTTCCCATAAAATGTGAGTGTAGCTAAGCACGCCAGAAAAAACAAAAACTGATATCGCTTCCAACGCTTTTTCCTTTTGCTTAACTGAACCAAACAGCAAAAATGGACAACTGAGCCCCGTAACAACGAAATACTTTTGCGCGGCATCAGCGATGACCGGGATGTCAACCCTTTCCCCGATTTATTTGCACACATCCATCAAGATGAATATTGTAAGAACCCTTGGCAATCGAAACTCGATCCGGTTGGAGACAATAAAAACACCCACTGATGAAGCAGTGGCCACCGGTGCGAAAATACAGATAGTCTTTTCCGGGCATGAACGCTATAGAATTGGATTAAGAGAACTAGATCTTTACCCGGGCCAGTTCCTGATGCTTCCGCGTGGTATTTCATATAACCGAACTATTCTCTCTATAAGCCCCGTAAAATCTTTTTGTCTAAATATTGATGGCTCCTTTTTAAAAGATATCAAAAACACGTTGAGGCAGAATGAAATCTATCTTTCAGACAGAAGCCTTTGGGACGTCACTAACGGCGGGTTTGATCTGCCTATTACCATCTACCAGCTACAGGGCGACTTTGAACATAATATTCTAAACCTGAAACGCGATCTGGAATCCGGGGTGCTTGACGAAAGCTCGATCAATTCGCACCTTTTCCAGTGCCTTTGCAGTTTCTTTAATATTTACAAAAAAGAGATTCTATACAAAACTGAGAACTTAAAGTTCTTAAACAATGGTACAAAAGTGGAAATTATGAAGAGGCTCCTGCGTGCGAAGGACTATATTTTAAGCAATTATAATACGAGAATAACACTCGAGTCAATTGCCCACGAAGCTTGTTTATCGGTAAATCATTTGTTAAGAACCTTTCATCAGGTCTTCAACACTACTCCCCATCAGTTTCTCCTGCAGGTTAGACTAGAGAGAGCCCGTTACCTTCTTACGAATTTTGATTATCCGGTCAGTGAAGTGGCAGCGATAGTAGGATTTGAAGGTGTTGGCTCGTTTATCCGAGCATTTAAAATGTCTGAAGAAGTTACACCTGGAAAGTTTCGGACCAACATTAGAGACGCAATAAGAAACCCGAAGTAAAGAAGTGTTAGTGTTCGCTTTCACTGCTTGTCCAAAAAAGCTTAAATTTGAAAAAAACAAAATAAGCTAATGGACGTCGTTAGCAAAAAACACCTTTTAAAAGCGAGGCTATTCATAGAGCGAAATCTAAATGACCATCTCGATGGTGATATCATTTCTGAACAGGCTTTTCGCAGCTACTACCGCTTTCATCACAAATTTAAAGAATCAACGGGCGAGTCACTTTGGCAATATGTTAAGCGCCTGCGATTAGAAAAAGCCTGCTTTCTTCTAAGGTATACTTCCATTCCGATTAGTGAGATAGCCTTCCTGACAGGGTTTGAGACGACTGCTGCACTTAGCAAAGCATTTAGTTCCAGGATCGGCCGATCTCCGATAAAGTATCGAAACGAATTCCTGGCTATGTCTCAGAAATATCAGGCGCCGGATTATAACTGGAACGATGTTAAGACGACAAGGCAGCCGGATCAGAAAATCTACACCTTTAGATCTGAAGGTCTCCGGCGATTCCCGGAGGGATATTTCAAATGGCAAACGCTGGTAGGCTCTATCCCTGAAAACAATGTACCTCTAATTGGAAGATCTCCAGATCAAGTGGGTATAACAGACACTGAAAAATTACGGTGGGATACATCAATTCCCCAAAGCATCATGACTGAACACCTTAAGTCGGAATTACCTGAACAGCCATTGCTCTTTGAAGACACCCTTCCGGGAGGCAGGTTTTTAAAAGTCCCATTCCGGGGATTTGGCAGACCAATAGCTGACCATCTACCGGTTATTCTGGGTTACCTCCGCGACCAGGGACTGGAATGGCGGCCGTCCGGGCGCTTTTTCCAAATTATCCGGGGACACGCTGAAAGAAGTCGCTGTATCACTGACCTTTACATTCCAATCTTGTAAAAATAAGCAAAAACGGACAACTCGTACGCCTTGTCCTCCAGATAGATTTGCTGCATGAATCGAATTATGCTGATAATCTCCTCTGTCATCTTTTCTTTGACGGCCATGGGGCAGCCAATAAAAAAAAGTAACATGCAAGCAACTACTATTTCCACTGATCAAGCCAGTAAGTGGCTGGAAGAGCTTCGTAAGTTCGGAGCTATTAAAAACAACGTTTTTGAAGCGAAAGAAATCGCGGATAATGCCGCCTACCTTAACCGTCTATTGGAAAAAGAAGGATTTAAAGTAGAGTTATGGAACACCCCTTCAGGAAAACCATATGTTTACGGTGAATTGCTCTTTGACGAAAGCCTGCCAACGGTATTGTTTTATTCCCATTTTGATGGCGTTCCGGTCGATCAAAGCCAATGGGATACAGACCCTTATTCACCCCTCTTTAAAAACAATTCCGATAAATTCGGCAATACAGCAGAAGCTTTGGCTCATCCGGCATCTTACAGGCTCTATGGGAGATCTGTTGCGGATTCGAAAAATGCAATAATTTCTCTTCTGGCAGCGGTTAGCAGTCTTCATGCGGAAGGGATCAAGGCAGGAATGAATATCAAACTGCTTTTGGACGGCGAAGAGGAGCTGGAATCTCCACATTTTAAGACAACGGTGTTGGCCCATCAGAAACAATTGGAAGCGGATCTTGTAATTTCAGCATCAGGAGAAACTCATCAAAGTGGTCTTCCCACCATTGCCTTTGGTGTGAGAGGCATATTAATGCTTGACATGATACTTCATACTGCAAGAAGCGACATGCACAGCGGGCACTTTGGCAACTTCACTCCAAACGCGCCGTTCAAATTGGCAAAGCTTCTATCAGAAGTAAAGGATGAAAACGGAAAAGTTCTGATCCCTGGATTTTACAGCAAGGTAAAACCACTTAACGACAACGAGCGAAATGCTATTCACGCGGTCCCGGCAATCGAACAACAGATAAGAGAACAGTTTGCTATCCGCCACCAAGAAGCCACGGGCACCTTACAGGAGATGATAAATCAACCAACCTTTAATATTCGGGGATTCCAGGCCGGCTACGTGGGCGAAAAGGCCAGTAATATTATCCCCGCTAAGGCGGAGGCATCCATTGACATTCGTCTAGTTGATGGTATGAATCCGGATGAAACGTATGACGCTATTCTTGATTTTATAAAAACTAAAGGATTTTATGTGACAGAAAACAAGCCGACAGTGGAGGAGCTACGTCATTTTGGCCCTGTACTGCAGATAAAAAGAAAAGGAAGTTTCGAAGCACTAAGGACTGACATGAACTCGGGATTACCTGCAAAAGTGTTATCCGTTGTAACACAAACGACCGCGGAAGACTGGGTAGTGGAACCTACAGAGGGTGGCAGCTTGAATTTTTCTGTATTCCGCGAGCTGAATATACCGTTAATCACCCTACCCGTAAGTAATTTTGACTGCAACCAACACACCCATAATGAGAATCTAAGAGTCGACTTCTTCCTGAGAGGAATAAATATCTACAGACAGTTACTGAAGCTTACAGATTGATGCAAGTTACTCCGCAGAATTGACTTTCTGCGGAGTAAAAAACAAGAGCAAAACATCCATCCATCTAGGATGGCAAGCCATATACTCATCCAAATTCTAAGAAGACAAGTTTTTCCGACGTTTCAAGATGAGTTTGCGTACCAACCATTATAAATCCGTTATCAATGTAAAAGTTGAGCATAAACGAATTTTTAACAAATATTTGAACCTCTAAAGACGTATGGATCCTTTTTGCTGCGTTCAAGAGTTGCATCTCAAGATCACTATTTAAAAAATCATTTGCGACGTATATCCCAACAATAAAATTATCAAGTAATACAATGAATAAGGTTATCTGCAGGTACTGTCATTATTCCCAACTCTCCACTCACTATCATTTCAGAAAATTGTTTTAATGTTTACACCGGTAATGACAACAAACGGACCTTAATTTAATACACACCTTTAAGTGGATTTTTAATAACATGTGGTCGGCCCTTACGCAAAAGCTCAGAGCTGTTCAAAAAATGGCAAGCAGATGTTTTACAACTTTCATATTAACAGTTATTAATTGATGTCTTTCAGGCACCGAACCGGGATTGCATCTTCCTTTTCGTACTGTAGAATCGCGCTTTCAGGACGATTGCTCAGTTTATACCACCAAGCCCCATATTGGCTGTATGACTTACTCGACCACCAAATACCCGTATCGCCGCGGGCGATCAAGGCCGCTCCAACATCATCCACTAGTGTTCCGCTGCCGTGCAGTCTTAACTCCGACCTATAGCCGTCCTGAAGACTACTAAACTTCCACTTTACATTTGTCCACTCGTCTTTAGTAGGTATCCGCCATCCTGTACCTAAAAGGAGCCGGCAAGGATCGTTTGATAAGCTCCAGTCTGTTACCTCCCTTGGAATTTCCCATGAAGTAGGATTGCGAACACCGCTAGCACTGTTAAATTCGATACCTTGTGCTCTGTTAAACTTATAATACCAGCCGGCAGAAAGATCCGACTTATCCGCGTCACCGAGAGCCTCCCGATCTGCACCAAGGTTGCGGGTTATCCAACACTGCGGCCTTGTTCCAGAAAGCGTACTGCTTACCGTATTGTAAGTGATGGTCTTTCCAACAGGAGCGCCATTCATTCCTGCAACGTGAGTCACTGTGAACGGCAGGCAGATTGTAAATTTCAAAGGCGTGCCATAAACGACCGAGTTGTCCTGTAGGATGGCGTAAGAGCTGACAGTATAGATCAATCCTTCATTCAGATCCGTGGCACTAGCCGAAAAATAACCTACTCCCGAACCAGCAACCGGCACATAGCTGTCTGTAGAACGACTTGGATTCCGACTCTGAGATGTCCATACAAAGCCTCTCTCCTTTATCTCACGATCTCCCAGACTTAAAACCGCTGACTTCACCAATGCCGTCGTTGCCGACATTTCTAAAATCGTTGTATTTCCCAGTTCAGGAGGCGATTTGATTATCTGGTCCTGGATACAACGCACCGGATAAAAATCAGACTTTAAATATTGACCGATCGAAGACGCGGTTCCGTTGAATGTAAAATACCATGCTGCGTTGTTAAAGGCATTACTGAGGTTGGTGCTGCTCCAATAATAGCCATCGGTACCACGCTTTATAATTTTTCGGTCAGTTACATTTGCAGCTCCGGCCGTATGCAATTTTAATTCAGATGAAAAAGCTGCATTCGCATTCGCTATACCATTTTTTACAGCTGCCCATTCAGAACTGGTCGGAATTCTCCAGCCTGCACCAATGAGCAGAGTACATGGATCATTTACCGCTGACCAGGCACTGGCTTCGACAGGAGCATCCCATGTCGCTGGCATAATGGAATTATCTAATGTGTTTAAATAAAATCCCTGTTTACGGTTAAATTGCCAACTCCAGCCTGCAGCAGCCTGAGACGCATCAGACGCTGATGTCGCTTCGGTGTCTGCCCCGAGGTTCTGAGTTATCCAGCACTTAGCGCCGGTGCCGGCCCTTGTACTACTAACTGTATGGTATGCAATTGTCTTATCCATGGGGGCACCATTTATTCCAGCTGCATGCATTCTTGTAACAGGCGCACAAATTACCACATTCTCCACAGGCCCATAGCCTGTCTGACTGCCGTTCCTGGCATACGCTCGTATATAATAGAGTCCTTCACTAAGACCGGTAACAGGCATTGAATAAGTTCCGGCGCTATTAAAATTTTCTTTCACGGCTCCCGCGTTATTGTCCAGAGTTGGCGCACCGCTAATATTCCAGACTATTCCCCGCTCAACTAACGGTTCGCCACCATCAAAAACTATATTTGCCGATGCGGTCAGGGTGCTACTGGTAAGATCTGAAACTGTAACGCCAGAAACGATAGGGGCTGTAATAATCGGATCAATCAGGATACACCTTACAGATAAACCATACGACTTTGAAACGGAAGCCATGATACTGACATCCCCATTCAAATTGTTCATGCCCAAATGCCAGCCATTTGCGGCACTAGCTATATCCGTATCGCTCGACCAAAAGGCACCGGCCCTGCCGCGATATCCAATCGCTCCACTACTCTTATCGATATACCCTGCGCCGTGCAACTTTAGCTCGGATTCAAATCCGTGATCGATTTTAGTCCATTGGGCATCGGCGTTGGTGTATTCACTCTTAGTTGGCAATCTCCAACCGCTACCGAGAAGCAAATGACACGGGTCGGTTGCTTGAGTCCAGTTACTGTTCTGGGTCGTCGGACCCGTCCAGGCCGTTGCAGGGACTCGGCTAGCCTTATACTCATATCCTTGCGCGGTCCCAAACTGCCAATACCAGCCGGCAGCAGCAGGAGATGTATCGACCGGGTTGCCCCCCTGCGTCTCCGCACCCAGGTTCTGGGCAATCCAGCAGGCTGGTTCACCCGACAGCAAGCTGCTGACAACGTTGTAGCTTATCTTGATTGTAGCCGGGGCTCCGTTTACTCCAGCCATGTGTTGACGTGTGAGCGGCGGGCAGAGTTTAAAGTTGTTTACCTTGGTGAGAACGTAACCGTATACTGAGCTTTTTGCAAATGCCCAGACGTGATAAACGCCGTATTCCTGTAAGCCACCTAATGTTACACTGAATTGACCGGTTCCCGTGGTCTGTGCAGGTCTTACGGTATGATCGCTATCAATAACGGGGGGGGCGCCGGTTTCATTCCATACAAATCCTCGATCCATGATCTGGCTACCACCATCAAGTACAACCGTTACCGACAATTTTGCCGCGTTAGAAGTCATCTCGGAAACCGTCACATCCGTTAGCGATGGCGGCGTGATTTCGAATGCATCCCTGATACATCTTAAAAGAAATCCGTGTGCATTCGATACGCCGGTAAAGACGCCCGCAGAGTTCGCGGCAGTTCCTAACTGAAGCCAGGCACCGCTTGTATTCGTCCAGTAGCCGGTCCGCGTTCCCGCTTCAGTTAAAGCCCTGTTTGTGCTTAGGAAACCGGGAGAGTGAAGTTTTAGTCCCGAATCAAATGCGTTGGTAACCGTCGACCAGTTTTGAGGAGCTGCATCTGCGGCGATCCATTCGGCAGCGGTAGGCATTCGCCATCCTCCGCCAATTAACAATCTGCAAGGATCATCGGCCTCCGACCAGGTAGATCCTGCATTGGGGCCCAAAAAAGCTCCGGGGGTTGTTGACGAGGCCGCTATCGCGTACTTGTATGCCTGTCTGTTGTTATACTGCCAGAACCATCCCATTGCCTGCTGACTTTTATCTGTTCCACTAGTAGGTTTTGCAGCAGCACCAAGGTCCTGTGTGAGCCAGCAGGCCTGCTTTCCTGTTACAGTAGACGAAACGGAATGATAGGTGATTTCGATAGTCTCAGGCGCGCCGTTATGGCCCGCCACATGCTGAATATTGAAACTATCCGGACACAATATTAAGTCGGCCCGTTCTGAATAGTTGATGCCCTTATCATTTTTGGCGTAAGCCCATACATAATAAACGTGTGTTTGATCTAGCCCTGAAAAGACTTGAGCGAAGGGCCCCGAACCGGTTGTCACAGTTGGGCTAACAACATGGTCAGCATTAAGATTATTCTCCAAATCAGGTTTAACACCAGTCGTATTCCAAATGAATCCCCGATCTGATATTTCTAACCCACCGTCCAGGCTGACCACCGAGGTGCTTGTAGCAGAAGTTGCAGTGATACTAGAAAAAGTAGGCCTAGAGACTGACGGCTTAGTTGTAACAACTGTATCCTGCAAACAACGCACAGTAAATGCATGCGACTTGGCTGCAGAGGTAACAGAACTCTCGTTCGGACCCACTCGCAGATGTAATCCATTAAGGTTATCACTATTTGTACTGCTCCAGTACAAGCCCAGAGCACCGCGAGAAGTCAACACGGCACTCGTACTAAGAAAGCCAGCATCATGCAACTTCAATACAGAAGAATAGGCTTCCGTATGATTAGTCCAGTTCTCGGATGCGCCGTCTGCGATCGTCCATTCACTTGAGGTTGGCAACCGCCATCCTGCCCCGAGAAGAAGCGTACACGGATCGTTTGCAGGATCCCACTCGCCTGTTTCGTTCACGGAAGCCCAAGTTGTATTATTCGGCGTGCGGGCAGAACCGTTCATTGTATAACCTTGAGGCCGGTTAAACTGAAAGTACCAGCCGGCTGCGGCATCCGAATTATCAGCAGCGGAAGCTGCCTGACTGTCTGCACCAAGGTTTTGGGTTATCCAGCAGCGGGCGTCACCGCTTATATTCGAGCTTACCACTCCATACGTCACCTCTTTACTGACAGCAGCCCCGTTATGCCCGGCTGCATGGTAACGTGTTATCGTCGGCGGACAGATCGTAAAGACCTCAACCGGGCCGTAGCCGGTGTCCACACCATTGGTAGCATAAGCCCGAACGCGGTATACCTTTCCTTCCTGAAGCGGGGTCAGTGTTGCAGTAAACGAACCGATAACGCCCGTCATATCATTGGTAAACCCTTCATTACTGATAATGGTCGGATCTGCGGCCTGGCTCGTCCACACAAACCCGCGGGCGGTTACCGGGCTTCCGCCACCGTGTGTCAATTCAGCCGTTGCCTTAACACTGGTGCTTTGCATATCCGATATCGTTACCTCGCCAACGGTCGGCGGTACCGCCGGTGTGCTGAAGCTCAGCTTATCTCCATATCCATATTTATACCCGTTATAGGCGTAAGCACGGTAATAATAGGTAGTGCCCGGCTCCAATCCGCTTAATGAAGCTACAAACTCGGCGGATCCGTTATTTGTCGTTTTCCAGCCGGTGTCGAACGTAAGAT
>DASWXL010000131.1:0-4451 GCA_036405495.1 Sphingobacteriaceae bacterium
TAATCCGCCTGAAGAAAAGCTCCGTAATAGTCGATACGTTCGACAATCTCGGTCCCTGTGTACTTGCTGGTACCGTCAGTAAGCATGGAATTTACGGCAAAGGCCTGCAGTGGCATTGAGGGATCCCAGTCGACATTATCAAAGATGAATTCAATGCGCACCAGGTCCTGATCGCCCGCATCTACAACATGAAGCTTTAACCCGTTATCAAGCGTAAACTCTTTTGCCGGGATAAAATGTATTTGTTCAACTTCTTTGAAATCAGGAGCAATGGTTCTGTCTAACATGCTATTATTGTTGCGCTAAGTAGTAAAGTGTAGATGAATTTGACTTATGGAAGATCTTATTCGCCTCTTTTAGGATAGCTTCCCGGGTAACCCGCAAATATCTGGCGGTTTCATGGTTTAAGTCGCCGGCATCGCCAAGCAGTTCGAAATAGGCCAGGTTCATGGCCTTATCCAGCAGGCTCATCTCACCAAATACCATCGTAGACTCTACCTTGTTCTTGACCTTCGTCAGTTCATCAAGGCCAACCTGTTCAGTTTTCAGCTTTTCAAGTTCTATCCATATAGCTTCTTCGGCCTGTTCTAAGCTCACTCCTTCAACGGGTTTGCCTTCGACAATAAACAAACCGCTGTCGAGACTGCCGGTGAGGTATGCATTTATTTCGCTGAACAGCTTTTGCTCCTTAACGAGATGACGGTATAACCGGGAAGAATTGCCACGCGAAAGAATATCAGAGATCAGATCTGCCGCATAATAGGTTTCATCGGTTCTGGCCTCCATGTGCATGGCAATATAGAGAGCCGGCACTGGCACATGCTGCGCATAAACTATTTCGCGGCGTTCCCCGGTTTGTTCATCTTCGACCGGAAGCTCACGTTCATATTTAGTCCCAGCCGGGATCGGCCCAAACCACTTCCCGGCAAGCTGTTTTATCTCATCGGCCTTCACCGCACCGGCAACCACCATAATGGCGTTAACCGGACTGTAATGCTTCTCGAAAAAGTCTCTGACATCATCCATAGTTGCATTCTCGATGTGCTCAAGTTTCTCACCAATGGTAGCCCAGCGATAAGGATGCTTTTTATAGGCCAGAGGCCTCAGGCGCAGCCAGACGTCGCCGTAAGGCTGATTAAGATAGCGCTGCTTAAATTCCTCGCAAACTACATGACGCTGCACTTCCAGACTTTTTTCCGAAAACGCCAGGCTGAGCATCCGGTCGCTTTCCAGCCAGAAAGCGGTTTCGATATTTACCGCCGGAACCTGGATATAGTAATTGGTGATATCGTTGCTGGTAAAAGCATTATTTTCGCCACCCACGCGTTGCAATGGTTCATCATAAGATGGAATGTTCACTGAACCGCCAAACATCAGGTGCTCAAACAGGTGAGCAAACCCCGTCCTATCGGGATGTTCATCACGGGCGCCTACATCGTAAAGAATATTGACCACTGCCATCGGTGTAGTGTTATCTTCATGAACAAGAACTCTGAGACCGTTAACAAGGGTGAACCGTTGAAATGAAACCATTGATTATGGATTTGATGCGTAATATAAACAGGACGCAAAAGTAAGAGTTTAGACGAATATGAGGAACTTATCCCCGGTGAGGTCAAAAATGGGGGCCTGTAAACAAAAAAACATCCAAACGTCTGACATTTGGATGTTCCGCTAATATTTCATCAGGATCCGTTAGAAATCGAAAAAGTCGTCAAGGAACGATTTTTTCTTCTTCGGGGCATGGGGATGCTTCCTGTAATAGTCATCGTTGTGATCCTTATATCCATACCGTTTATAGTCGGCTTCATAATTCTCCTTCTTTGAGTAGTGCTCAGCCGAGCGCTCAACGATCTTTTCCAGCTCACCCCGGTCTAACCAGATACCACGGCATTCCGGACAGTAGTCGATCTCCACGCCCTGTTTGTCGGTCATCATTAAAGTTGTACTACAGTTTGGACATTTCATAATTTCTTTGTTTTTGATGTCTACTAATAACGCTAAAATAAACGACAATGACATTATCGGAAGCTTTTCTCATCATGCAACATATAAATGCAGCCGACTTTGGACCTGCAAAAACTTTTTTGGCAGGATATTTATTCTATAAGAGTTAATAAACCAGAGTTATTAAACCATAAAAACATCTATCATGAAAATTTCAAGTTTGTTATTGACCGGGATTGCGGCAGGAGCTGCTGCGTGGTATCTGATGTATACAGAGAGCGGTCGCAGGGTAACCGATAATATCGGATCAAATCTGGGACCTCTGAAACAAAAAGCCAATGACACTATTGACCAGATAAAAGGTCAAATGGGCGGAAGAGGTAGCGATACCGGAAGCGCCTATTAAAAGAAACCCGCTTCTGGCGGGTTTTTTCATTTACAACTTCAAAAATCACAGAACCGTCCAGGCTGCTCTACCGGATCAGCGGGTTCTTTTCTTTTGTGAACAGCTGGTACACTTTCTTATCAACCCATGCCGGCGCCAGCTTATTCATTAGCACCGCGAGCTTCCCCTGAGTGGTCATCACAATGGTTCGTTTTCGCTTCACTACACCATCAGCAATAATTTGTGCCACTTCTTCGGCAGTCATCATTTTACCTTCATCCATACTCGTTTCACCATGTGAAGAACCGTCTTTGGCAAGGGCCGTATTCCGTATATTGGAAGCAGTAAAACCCGGTGCAGCAATCATCACATGCAGTCCGGTTTTCAGATTCTCCACCCTCAGCGCCTCCAGAAACCCATTCAAAGCAAACTTGGATGCCGAATACCCGGTGCGTCCGGGCAAGCCCCGATAACCGGCAATAGAAGAGACCCCAACAACTGACCCCTTATTTTTTAACAGCTCCGGCATCGCATACTTCGTACAATATACGGCACCCCAAAAGTTGACATCCATGAGATTGCGAAGAACGACCAGATCGAGATCCCGGAACAATGCCCGCATCGATATCCCCGCATTATTGATAAGGACATCGATCCTTGAAAAGGTTAAAATCGCCTGTTTGACCAGATGCTCGCAGTCGCTCTCGCTGGCAACGTCACATTGTACCGCTATCGCCTTGATGCCGAAGCGGCTTTCCAACTCCTGTGTTATTTCGCAGAGCGTAACATATTGCCTGGCGGCTAAAACCAGATTTGCGCCCCGGCGGGCAAACTCTTCGGCACAAGCCCGGCCAATACCCGATGATGCACCGGTAATAATGACTGTTTTATTCGTTAAATCCATTAAGTTGTTGTTGCTGTTTATCTGATCAATGAGTTTTCATACGGAACTCTCGTAGCAATGGAACGGCCCAGCGTTACCTCGTCGGCATATTCAATTTCTCCCCCAAATGCTATTCCTCGAGCGATGGTACTGATCTGTACAGGAAATTCCTTCAGTTTTTTATACAGATAGAATATCGTCGTGTCTCCTTCCATGGTTGCGTTCAGTGCGAGAATGATCTCTGCGATCTCCCCGGCCCTTACACGCTCCACTAACGAGCCGATATTGAGATCGGACGGACCGATGCCGTCCATGGGACTGATCAACCCTCCGAGAACATGGTACAATCCGGAATATTGGCTCGTATTCTCTATAGCCATTACGTCACGGGTATCTTCAACTACGCAAACCAGGGATCTGTCGCGTTTCTGACTCGTGCAGATCTCGCAAACCGCATGATCGGAAATGTTTCGGCACACCTGGCAGTACTGAATGTTATTTTTTAACCGGGTAATTGATTCGCTAAACCGCTCAACATCACCGGAAGGCTGATTCAGCAAATGCAGTACCAGCCGCAAAGCTGTTTTCTGCCCTACCCCGGGCAACTTTGCAAATTCATCAACGGCATTTTCGAGTAGCGTGGAAGAAAAATTCATTGTACAAAATTACGTTTAAAAACTAAACAATGGTGTTCCGTTACAAGTAAGAAAGGTGGCAAAAAACCGCAACAATCTTGCAGAAATTTGCATACTTTATGTCATTAACATCAGAAATCACTACATTTAGGCCAATTTAACCCAAACATTATCACACAATATAAATGGCTCCTTCTGTACTATTAAGCTTCTTGATCGGCTACTTTGTCCTGCTAATTGGTATTTCCTATTTCACTTCGAGAAAATCATCCGACAACTCAACGTTCTTCATTGCCAACCGTAATTCCAAATGGTATCTGGTGGCTTTTGGGATGATCGGAACCGCCTTGTCCGGTGTTACCTTCATTTCGGTTCCCGGCGAAGTTGGCTCACCTGCCGGAAATGAATTCAAATATTTTCAGTTCGTTCTTGGAAACGCAATCGGGTTCATTCTTGTAGCTACAGTCTTACTTCCTCTTTACTACCGTATGCAGCTGACGTCTATCTATACGTACATTGAACATCGTCTGGGCACCTGGAGCTATAGAACATCGGCGGGCATATTCTTATTGAGCCGCACGATCGGTTCATCATTCCGGTT
>DASWXL010000132.1:0-8003 GCA_036405495.1 Sphingobacteriaceae bacterium
GGGATAAGATTACGGTAACATCTCGTTCGGTGATCATACGATTAAAGACGTAGGATCACCGAACAAGAACCCGGCTCTTTATAACAAACAACTCTTTCCGGGCCGCCTGCTTTCATCAAAAAAAGCTGCCCTTACGAGACAGCCTCTTTCTTTCCTAAAAATGCATTTACGGTTTTACTTTAAAGGCACGTCACTGTAGACGTGGTATTCACCCGGTGCAAGAGTGGACGAATAGACACCACCGGTTACCTTAACCGTTTGGCCGGTTAACTGATCGGTCCAGGTGCCCGACGTTGGAAAGTTAATATTTGCGGTTTGAGCCGTCACATCAAAGTTCCCAACCACGACTACATTGGCAGTTCCGGACATTAATTTGATATGTTTCACTCCTCCTGATAAATTATATTGAAAATCGGGGGACGTAAAAACCGGGTTATTCTTTTTCAGCCTGATCAGCTTCGAATAGACCTCGTACAACGCTTTACGTTGTGGATTTTCCCTGTACTCCCACCGGATCGGCTTCTCTCCTGTCCTTCCGTTATGATTAATCGATACATCATAGCCAAGTTCGCCAAACTGCCAGATCATCTTTGGTCCTGGTGCTGTCAGGAAAAATGCAGCTGCGAGCTCCTGGCGCTTAAGAGCCACTGCTAATTCTTTGGTCGAATAAGTAGCTGATGTATTTCCAAACTGCAGGTTTTTGTACATCAGACGTTCTTCATCATGGCTCTCCATGTAGGTAACCAGATTATGCGCTTCATTAATACCGTGAGACGAATAAAAAGCTCTCGACAGGTCAGATCCCTGCAAGTACCCCATGGTCCCTTCGTTGGCGTTGTGGTTGAGATTATTCCAGAGCATCATACCTTGAGCGGATAGCTCCTTCTCTTCATCATCAGCGGCAAAGTGTTCAAGGAT
The DNA here is from genome assembly GCA_036405495.1 of Sphingobacteriaceae bacterium. Lineage (GTDB taxonomy): Bacteria > Bacteroidota > Bacteroidia > Sphingobacteriales > Sphingobacteriaceae > DASWTL01. The sequence continues at coordinate 919 of DASWXL010000132.1, forward strand.
AACATAAAAATTGGGATCGAGGCTTTTGATGAACGAGTTGTATTCTTTCCATATCGCTATGCGGCTGGCATCATAAGCGCTCCAGGCTGCGGTCGCCTCATCGGAAGTTCCACTGTTCTTCTGAGTAAATCCTTTTGAAAGATCAAACCGGAAACCATCCACCTTGTACTGCTTTATCCAAAACTCCAGCACGTTTTTGACGAATGTTTTTGTGGCCGGTTTTTCGTGGTTGAAATCGTAACCGACGTTGAACGGGTGAGTGGGATCCTGATTAAACCACGGATTGTCAGATGCAGGCTTTCCTGCAGCCTGATCAAAGTACATTTGTACCATTGGCGACTGACCATACGAATGGTTCAACACCATATCCATGATCACTGCAATTCCACGCTGGTGGCATTCATCGATAAAGTTCTTTAGCGCATGCTTGGTTCCGTAATATTTATCCGGCGCAAAATAAAATGACGGATTGTATCCCCAGCTGGAATTTCCCTCAAATTCCTGGACCGGCATTAACTCGATCGCGTTAACTCCCAAAACTGAAAGATAATCCAATTTACCTTTTAATGCGGCGTAGTTATGTTCTGCTACAAAATCCCGAAGATGCAATTCATAGATCACTAAATTCTTTTTGTCAGGGCGTGTAAACGTCGTGGTCTTCCATGCGTATGCCGCGTCATTCGCACTCATGACGCTGACGATACCAGTAGCTTTTCCCGTGGGATACGGTTTCAGATCGGGATAGGTTGCAGATGAAATGAACTTGTCATGGTCGGGATCAAGTACTTTTTCAGTATAGGGATCCGCTACCCGGATTTGTCCATCAACGAGATACTGATATGCATATTCCTTTTGCGGGTCGAGATCGTCAATCTGTACCCACCATCGGTTGCCGTCGGGCGTCCGTTTCATGAAGTATTTCGCGTCCGGCTGCCAATCGTTGAAATCGCCGACTACATAAACGTGCTGTTTATTGGGTGCGTAGAGGTTGAAGATGGCCGACTTACCGTTATTAAAAAAAGTTACGCCATCTTTTGCGCCAGCCGGCAGATCCGCGGTCTGAACTGTTCCGTGTATGGGAAAAGAAAAGCTTGCCTCAGATATTGACGATCCGTCGCTGGCTGTAACTCTTATGACTTGATTGCCGACGGAAGTAATTTTGGCTTTTCCTGAAACGGTGGTTGAACTGGCAGAGGCAAAACTCGTCCCGTTTAGACTTAGAGTGAGATTAGCCGTTCCCGATGAAACGGCCGATACCATAAGTTCTTCTCCAACCATTTGAATCTGTACCGCCGGTCTCGGATCAAACAGCGGTTCAAACTCAGGAGAGTTGAAGCGGACGTTCAGTTTGCCGGTGTCGTAGATCGTCAGGAAGATATCACTATTATCTGCATTTCTGGAAACCTCACTTCCATCAGCATTTTTAAAAAGCATGACCAGCTTAAGTATCTTTTCCCCGGAGGGAACATTATAGAAGCTTCGCGGTGTAAAACTGATCTGGTATTTCCCTGACCCTGTAGCGGTCATTTTTGCAGCTGCATCCGGCGTATTAAAAGAACTGCTCCTGACATACTTCCAGTCGCTTCCTGAAGTGCTTTTATCGGTTATTACTCCTGTATAGATATAAACGTCTCCAGAAAAATTTGCCAGCCCTTTGTTCCCCTTTGAAGGATCAAAAGTGATGGTCAGTTTCTCATCCGCCGACGGAAAATCAGGAGCGTAAGTAACAAGGCCTGATTCGGCTGTCTCGACAGGCGTAGTACCAGGCTCGGTTGGAGGAGTATGCTGAGGATCTTTTCTGCATGCTGTTCCTAAAAGAATGATAGCAACAAAAAATGGGAAAAGTTTCTTCATGGCGGTTGCGGTTAATTGTCCTTTTTCTTTTCCAGATCCTGTACATACAAAACCGATATCGCTCCGCAAAACATAAAAATTCCGGCTAACACAATGGCATAGATCGCTTCGCCTTCAAAAAGGTGCTTAACCATCATTCCTCCGAAAAAGCCATTAACGATTTGCGGGAACGTGATAAAAAAATTGAAAATTCCCATATAAACCCCCATCTTCTTAGCAGGAATAGAACCAGAAAGGATGGCATATGGCATCGCCAGAATACTTCCCCAGGCTAACCCCACCCCTATCATGGATAGTATCAGCCAGTTTGGATCCGTGATAAAATAGATCGAGATCAACCCTAGCCCACCAGCCACCAGTGAGAAAGCATGGGCCACTTTTCGGCTGGTTGCCCTGGCAATGGCGGGCAGCATCAAAGCATAAAGAGCCGAAACGCCATTATAAATACCAAAGAGAATGCCCACCCAATTGCCGGCATCAGCAAACTGAACTGATGAAGTATCGTCCGGGGCAACTTTGTATATGTGCTGCGCTATTGCCGGTGTGGTAAAAACCCACATTGAAAACAGCGCAAACCATGAAAAGAACTGCACCAAACCCAGCTGGGCCATAGTTTTTGGCATCTTTGCAAAGTCAGTAAATATGCTTAAGACACCTTTTCGGTCGTTTTCGGTTGGCTCTTCCGGGTTAAAGGCATGGTGTTCTTCGGGAGAGTATTCTTTGGTGGTAATTACTGTCCATATCAGTGAAGCTGCCAATACAAACGCTCCGCAGTAAAAGGAAAAAACAACATTATCCGGAACCTGGCCCGGTTCCGCTGTTTTAGAGACCCCGAGAAGCTCTGAAAAAACATAAGGCAACCAGGAACCCAGAACTGCACCGATACCAATAAGAAACGTCTGAACAGAGAAGCCGGTGCTTCGCTGCTCATCAGGCAGGTTATCTGCAACCAATGCCCTGAACGGCTCCATAGCCACGTTAAAGGAAGCATCCATGATCATCAGCATCCCTGCACCGATCATGATAGGCGGCAGGACAGCTGCCAGCAATGCCGAGTTTGGCATGAAGATCAGTGCAGCAGCCGCAAATAATGCACCCGTTAAAAAATACGGCCTTCTGCGTCCGAGGATATTCCACGTACGGTCGCTGTAATGTCCGATTATAGGCTGAACGATCATACCGGTAATGGGCGCGGCCAGCCAGAATAATGACAGATGCTCAACATCCGCACCGAATGTCTGCAGGATCCTGGACGCATTACCGTTTTGCAGAGCAAAGCCGAATTGAATTCCCAAAAAGCCAAAGCTCATGTTGATGATCTGACCAAATGAAAGCCTGGGTTTCGGAATTCCGGCTGGTTTTGCGGTTAATACCGGGGTTGCCGCCGGAGCCGTAGAATCTGTTGCTTGCATAGTTACTTCAGGTTTGATTATAATTAAAATTCAATGATCAAAGCATTGTGAGGCTTTACCTCCACCGTTACTGCATTGTTTGTTATTTCCAATTGCCGGCCGGATAATAATTCGGTTGCTTTAACGGGAACGTTTTTTATAAATGCAGGAAGGAGGATGCTGGATCTCACAGTTTCCGACCGGTCAAAGTTAGCGACGATCAAAACACGCTCCCGATCAGTATAACGAAGATAGGCATAGGCTTTTTTATTTGAGTCCGGTTGCCCGGCCAGTTCATAAAAACTTCCTTTCCTGATAGCATTGCTGTTTAGACAAAAATTAAGAAGCTTACTGTAGAACGTCCTTAGCTCCTTCTGGTCATCTGATAACCCGGCCCCGTCAAAAGCGCCATCATTAACCCATTTCTGATGCTCCGGTACTCCCCAGTAATCAAAGATCGATGTCCGGTTATCTTCACCTCCAAAGCCCTCTTTGCCTTTGCCAGGCTCTCCGACTTCTTGACCAAAGTATATCATCACGGGACCACTGGATAAAGTTGCCGAAACTACCATGGCCGGAAGTGCAAACCACGGATTGCCGGCAAAACCAGCGGAAGCTATTCGCTCTTCATCATGGTTTTCAAGAAAGCGGAGCATTCTGGATGAAAAACCGCGGCTTTCCTCTTTCCATACTTTTCTGATATCATTCACGTCAGCGTTAGCTTCATCTTTAGTTAAACGCTTCAAGCCATCGTATAAGCCAACCTTATCATAAAGGATATCAAATTTTCCGGTCGTCAGATACTTTTTATACTCTCCGGGATTATAAGCTTCCGCGATGAAAAGGATATCCGGATGAGCTTCCTTCACCTTTGGAATCACCCAGTTCCAAAACTCGACAGGAACCATTTCAGCAACATCACAACGGAAACCATCTACATCCATGCTGGCCCAGTAAATGAGAATATCTTTCATTTTCTGCCAGACCGGAGGAACGGGGTCAAAATAGGTTTTGCCATTTTGATGATCTATACCATAATTCAACTTGACTGTTTCAGACCAGTCGTCTAAAGTGGGCTTTTCTGAAAAGACGTTGTTACCGGTTGCCTTCGCCGGATTTTCGTCAAACTTTTGGTCCTTCAGCGTACTCTGGAAATGGTCACCTCCGGCATTTGTTCCTTCCGGTACGATGAAATGTTTACCAGGTATGTAATAGAAGTCGTTTCGGATATCAAACACCCTGGTTTTATCATCATGCTCTCCAAAGTCTTTAATACCAGGCGGCCTGGCATCTGAGCCATAAGTTCGGGCTACATGATTAGGAACAAAGTCGATCAGCACCTTTAAGCCATTATCATGAGAGCGTTTTACCAGCGACCGGAACTCAGCAATGCGGTTTTTTACATCAACGGCGAGATCCGGGTCAACATCGTAATAATCTTTGATGGCGTAAGGTGAGCCTGCCCGCCCCTTCACAATATCCGGATCATCCGGTCGGATGCCAAATGAAGAATAATCGGTCATGGTTGCGTGCTCGATAACACCCGTATACCAAACATGCGTTACCCCGAGTTTTCGTAACTCTGAAAGTGCTTTATTGGAAATATCGTTGAATTTGCCGACTCCGTTGTCTTCTTTGGAACCGTAATACTTGTTGGTTGTATTGGTATTTCCGAACAGGCGGACCATCATCTGGTAAATGATCAACTTATTGTCTTCCGGCTTTTCCTCCGTTGTAAAGTGTGGGTTTACCGTTTGAGCGATGACATCGCCAGGAGGACTTAAAAGCACCAGAAAAGCCAACCAGATAACTATTCTCATCATTTAAACTTTTAAGCTATTCTCTGAAAACACAATCGAATACGCGGTCAGCTGACGGATCTGATCATGTACCACTACATCCATGTTTTTGTCCGATCGATTTTCCAAATACGCGCCTTCCGGCGTTACTTTCACATTTAAAATAGCGCCTCTAAAACGGATGTTGAAAGAAAATGATCGCCACTTCTCCGGAAGAAACGGCTTAAATGTCAGCCGTCCGTCCTTAACGCGCATGCCGGCAAAACCTTCAACCACGCTCATCCAGGTTCCCGCCATGGAGGTAATATGAAGACCGTCTTCCGTATCATTGTTATAATCATCAAGATCCAGCCGCGATGTACGCAAATAGAATTCATACGCCCGCTTTTCATCACCTAATTTGGCTGCAATAATAGAATGCACACATGGCGAGAGCGAACTTTCATGAACCGTTCGCGGCTCATAGAAGTCGAAGTTTCGTCGCAGAGTTGCATCGTCAAACCTGTCTTCAAGGAAGTAGAGGCCTTGTAAAACGTCCGCTTGTTTAATGAAACATGATCGTAAGATCCGGTCCCAGCTCCATTTTTGGTTAATTGGTCGCTCTGTGGCATCGAGGTCGTTGACCAAAACCTGCTCTTTATCCAGATATCCGTCCTGCTGAAGAAAAATTCCAAGTGCCGGATCTTCGGGAAAATACATATTCGCGATGATGTCAACCCATTTTGCGGCTTCAGCTTTTTCGTCAAAAGCAGTTTTAAGGGCGATCCGGTAATACCGCCCGGCATCCTGCTCTTTGACCCTTTCGATCGCTTCTAAAGCATATTCCAGGCACCAACTGGCGATGGTGTTTGTATACCAGTTATTGTTTACATTGTTTTCGTATTCATTGGGACCGGTAACGCCGAGTATGACATATTTCCTGCGCTCACTGCTCCAGTTTACCCGCTGGCTCCAGAAACGCGCGATCCCGATCAGTACCTCAAGCCCATATTCCCCGAGATAAGCGTTATCACCAGTATAGCGGATGTAATTATAAATGGCATAAGCAATAGCGCCGTTTCGGTGGATCTCTTCAAATGTGATCTCCCATTCATTGTGACACTCTTCCCCATTGATGGTAACCATAGGGTAAAGTGCAGCTCCGTCTTTAAAACCAAGCTTTGCGGCGTTCTCTATCGCCTTTTGAAGGTGGTTGTAGCGATAGATAAGCAAGTTACGGGTTACCTGCGGATCGGCAGTGGCTAGATAAAACGGTACGCAATAAGCCTCCGTGTCCCAATACGTAGAACCACCATATTTTTCACCGGTAAAGCCTTTCGGGCCAATGTTCAACCGCGCATCTTCGCCGGTGTATGTTTGGTTCAGCTGAAAAATATTGAACCTGATAGCCTGCTGGGCCGCCGTGTCGCCTTCAATGATAATGTCACTTTCGGCCCATTTTTCACCCCAGGCTGCCGCTTGTTCCTCAAGCATACGATGAAAACCTTTTGCAACGATTTTCCCAATCACCCGCCTTGTTTCAACCGCCAGATGTTCTTTCGAATGGTTTTCGGACGAAAGGTTCGCTGCGAACTTGTAAATTACAGTCGGCTGACCTTGACTGGCTTTCAGGTCAAACTGTTGACCGACAAACTTTTCACGGCTAACAGGGCGAGATTTTATTTGAACCGTTTTGCCGTCCTGCTGAACGGAAAATGCGGTTCCCGTACACACATAAAAGTCGGTTTTCCTGGTTTTAAGCGTCAGAAATGAAGTATTTTCCTGAATATTCTGGTCTACCTCATCCCAGAACTTGTCATCATAATTTGAATCTTCGTTCTTAATATCGCCATCTGTGAATACAGTTACGGATAATTCTGCATCAAAATTAAGAGGGAGAATGGAATACTCAATCGCTCCGGCCTCGTCGTCAACGATGCTGTTCAATCTCCTTGAAATAACCCTGATCTGCTTATCCCCGGAAAGACCCGCAGTAAATGACCGCTCCAGAAAGCCAGCTTTCATATCCAACACACGACTGAAATCAAGCACTTTACAGTTA
>DASWXL010000133.1:0-16389 GCA_036405495.1 Sphingobacteriaceae bacterium
GCTGGGAGTTCATTAAGGACCTGCGGGTTGAAGCTGACCTGAACCATACTGGTTATGCCGGTCGCTCCGACGGCTTCAACAGCAACAGCTTCCTGTTAAATGCGGGCATCGAGAAGTTTGTGATGAAACGGCAGGTCGGGATCGCGCTCAGGGGCTTCGATATTCTGAAGCAGAATACCAATATCGATCGCATTATCAACAACAGCAGGATCGAGGATGTGCGGTTCAATAACATCACCCGCTACTTCTATCTGTCGTTAACCTACAGACTGGCGAAAGTAGGGGCCGCCAACCAGCGCGAAAATCCGAGAACAACGGTCAACTAAATGCGTGGCCGGCACGTAATTGCAGAAGTAAAGAGAGGGCAGAAGCTCTCTCTTTTTTATTTGGGCTGTAACCATTTTCAGAATTTTAACATCTGTTAACAAAGCCTTAACATTTTTTCCCGAAGCTCCGCGCTACTTTAGCTGCAACAAAACTGATGTTATGAAAGTGTTCTATTCTTTCTTCCTGTGTGCAATTATTTTGACAAGTGTTTACGCCGGAACTTCGGTCGCCCAGACCAAAGGTTCGGTACAGGGCAAAGTAGTTGATGCTAAAACGAAGGAGCCGGTTGAATTTGCCGTAGTGGCCGTTCGCAACCTTAAGGATTCGACTGTCGACGGCACTTCGGCGGTGGATAAGAACGGTGATTTCGTGATCCGGCAGCTTGAAGCAGGGAAATATGACGTCCTGATCACTTTTGTCGGTTATCAGTCAGTGAAAAAGCCGGTCACCATTAGCTCCGGTAAGGTATCGGTTGATGTGGGGACTCTTTTTATGGAGCCCGGCTTAAATCTGAAGGAAGTTACCATCGAGGGAGACGCGGTGCCGATCGCGGTGAAGAAAGACACGGTAGAGTATAACGCGGGGTCGTTCAAGACTCAGCCTAACGCCAATGTAGAAGAATTATTGAAGAAGTTACCCGGCATTGAGGTGGACAAGGACGGCAATATTCAGGCGCAGGGCCAGAAAGTGAATAAGGTGCTGGTCGACGGTAAAGAATTTTTTGGGAACGACCCGAAGGCGGCAACCAAGAATCTTCCCGCGGATGCCATTAAGAAAGTACAGTTGATCGACGATAAGACCGAGCAGGCGAAAAATACGGGTATTGATGACGGTCAGCGCGAAAAGGTACTTAACCTGACCGTTAAAGAGGATAAGAAGAAAGGCTGGTTTGGAAATGCCGCTCTGGCCGGGGGCTCCAGCGAGCGCTACCTGGGGCAGACGAACATGAACCATTTTAATAAGGAGATGCAGCTCTCTGTCCTTTTTCTGAGCAATAACGTTAACCAGTCGGGCTTCAGCTATGAGGACCTCAACAACTTCAGCGGAGGGAACATTTTTGAAACGTTCGCCAGCAGCACCGGTGGCATCTCGATCAACATGAGCCGCAATGGCAGTACTGATATTAATGGTATGTTCTCGGGAGTTGGCAGCGGCGGACTGATCAACACCCACTCGGGGGGCGTCAATTTCTCGAATACATTTGGTAAAAAGAAGCAGCTTAAACTGAATGGCAGCTACATGGGAGTGTTCTCCTCGAATACGATATCGCGGATCTCCGATGTTCAGGACCCGCTGAACAATGAGATGCTTTTCACACACCAGTCGTCGGTCGGAAACAATTCCAGCGACATTCACCGGCTGAACCTCAACTTCGACCTGAAGGTTGACAGCCTGACGCGCCTGCAGATCAAGCCGAACGTTTCTTTATCGGTTAAAAATAACCTGAGCAGTCAGGACTACAACACCGTAAATCAGGTTGCGGCGCAGGTAAATTCAGGGAACCAGTTCTTTGATCAGCGTACCACCAATCCGTCCTTCGGTGGCCAGGTGTCGCTGAACAAGCGCCTGAGGGCTAACCGGGGTTCCGTCAACTTATTTGTGAACGGAAATTATTACGGGTCGAATGTTGATTATACCAACCGTTCGCTAACGAAATTTATGGTGAGCGGTAACGAGCAGCAGACAGCATTCAATCAGCAAACCGGGCAGGACGGCGACCGCAGTTTCATCGATGGCTCGTTGTCTTATGTCAGGCTGGTGAATAAGCTCAGGAAGCTGAGCATGACCATGCGTAATAATTATCAGAATACCAACGAGGTTGCCGATCAGGTAACGTTTGAGTACAATCCTGCAACCGGCAGGTATGAAACGCTGGTGCCGGATTTTACCAGCAGGTTTGATAACAGGAACTGGCGGAATACCACGACGCTTGGGATCAATAAAGGCGGAAGTAAGCTTACCTATAATGTCAATGCTGCGGTGGCATACCTCGGACTTTCAGGAGTCTCAACGAATAGTCAGGCGGTATCATCGGTCGACAGAGGCTCATGGGCGTTTGTCCCTAACGCCAACCTGAATTACCGTCAGAAGAATGGCCGGAGCTTATATATGCGTATCAGCTCTGACGTGAGTATGCCGTCTGTCTCCAATCTGCAGCCGGTGTTCAACAATACCAATCCGCTATACATCCGTCAGGGAAACCCCGATCTTGAAATGTCGAGATCGTTGAACGGGAATTTCGGTTATAACTTCTTCGATATGAAGAACAATAATTACATCAATGTTTATGGTTATTTCATCCATACCTGGAATGGATTCTCAACGGCCAGCACCGTCGATCCGAACAGCCGCATCCAGACCGTTCGTCCGGTGAACGTTGATGGGAATTACAATGGCAACCTGGGCATCAGCACCGGAAAGCCGACCAGGCTTAAGGGACTGAGATACCGGTATGGCGTCAATGGCAGTATCGCGAGGAATATCAACTTTATCAATGGGGGGCAGAATGACGTGGATCGTCTGACAGCGGGTTTAAGCGCAGGTGTCAATTATTCAAAAGACAGGATCCAGATCAGCCTGGATAACAGGACCAGCTTTAACGACGTTAAGAACTCGGTGCAGAAACTGTCGGATCAGCAATATTACAGTGTCAACAACTACCTGAACCTGAGTGTTGAGCCGGTTAAAGATCTCCGGGTCTTTGCCGATGCATCGCAAACGTATTACAAGGGGGCCAACTCGGGTACGCTGAATACGAACGTTTACCTGTTAAATGCCGGGATCGAAAAGTTCTTCATGAAGAATCGCCAGCTGAGTCTGGCCGTGACGGGATTCGATCTCCTGAACCAGAACTCTAACCTCCAGCGTTCAATATCAGAGACGGGCCGGATCGAGGATTTCAGGACAAACAACCTGAACCGCTACGTTTATCTCAAACTCAACTATAAACTTCAACGCGTCGGCAGTCCGCCACGTCAGACCCCCGGAGTGATCATTATGCGATAACCCTGAAATATGACCTGAGCTTCATAAAAGTGTGATGCGTGTTATTTGGATTTAATATAAATAAGGTTATTTTTGTTCCACTTAACAGCGAACATGAAGCTTTCTCAATTGGAGCCCGGTCAGGCCGGCGTTATAAAAGAGTTTACAGACCTTGAAATGTCTGTTAAATTAATGGAAATGGGGTGTTTGCCGGGGGAACCGATCGTGGTTGAGCGTATTGCTCCGTTTGGCGATCCGATGGCGATCACTGTTTCAGGATATCAGTTGAGCCTTCGCAAGCGCGAGGCATCCACCATAATATTACATCGATAAGTGTGAACGGGGAATTAAAAGTCGCCCTGGTTGGTAACCCCAATACAGGGAAGTCTACTCTTTTTAACGTATTAACAGGACTAAACCAGAAGACGGGCAATTTTCCGGGTGTAACCGTTGATAAAAAGACCGGCTTTTGTAAACTTCCCGATTCCCGTTCAGCGAAGATCATCGATCTTCCCGGCACTTACAGCCTGTACCCCAAAAGTCAGGATGAAAGTATAGTTTTCCAGGTACTTGCAGATAAAACCAATCCGGTCCATCCCGACCTGGTTATCTTTATTGCCGATGCTTCGAACCTCAAGCGAAATCTGTTGCTTTATACGCAGGTTGCCGACCTTAAAATACCGGTGATCATCGCCCTTAACATGATGGATCTTGCCGATAAGGGCGGCATTGAGATCAGCATCAACGAGTTATCGTCAAAGCTGGGCGTGCCGGTGGTTCCTGTTTCCGCCCGCAGGCAACAAGGTATCGATGCTCTTAAACAGGCAGTTGCCTTCGCAGGCAGGATCCCGTTGCAGCAGGACACCATTGAAGTGGAAGCCCTGGCTCCGGGTCTGATATCCCATATCGGGCGGGAACTGCAGATCGACCAGCCTTATACTGCGCTGCAGTTTGCGCATCAGCATGAGACATTAAAGTTCCTGAGTCAGGAACAAAGTGACAGGATCGAGGAGCTTGAGCAGCAGTACTCTTTTCATTCTTCAAAAGCCCAGGCGAGCGAGACCATTGCCCGCTACAACTACATTAACGACGTTCTTTTTGATACCGTTAAGGTTAAGCCGAAAAACGGGAGCGAGACTTTGAGCAACCGGATCGATAAGGTGCTCACCCATAAAGTCGGCGGCTTTCTGATCTTCTTCGCCATTCTTTTCGTCATTTTTCAGGCCATTTTTGCCTGGTCGGAATACCCCATGGGGATGATCGAGAACCTGTTCGTCTGGCTCAGCGATATGTTCAGAAGCACATTGCCTGCGGGCGTGCTGACCGATCTTCTGGTTGACGGGGTTCTTGCCGGACTGAGCGGCGTTTTGGTGTTTATTCCGCAGATCGCAATTCTTTTTGCCTTCATCTCTATACTGGAAGATACCGGCTATATGGCGCGTGTTACGTTCATGATGGACAAGATCATGCGTAAAGTAGGCCTTAACGGGAAGTCGGTAGTGCCCATCATTGGCGGATTGGCCTGTGCGGTTCCCTCTATCATGAGTACCCGAAACATCGAGAACTGGAAAGACCGGATGATCACGATCATGGTGACGCCGCTGGTAAGCTGTTCGGCGCGGTTACCCATTTATACGTTACTGATCTCACTCGTTGTGCCTGATGAAAAGGTCTGGGGCTTTATCAATATGCAGGGATTGGCGTTGATGGCCATGTATGTGCTGAGCATCGTTTCGGCAATTGTGGTGGCGTGGATCATGAAAGGTATCATCCGCTCGCGTGAACGCGGCTATTTTATCATGGAGCTTCCGGTTTACCGTATGCCGCGGTGGAATACGGTGCTGCTGAATATGTATGAGAAGGTAAAGACCTTCGTTCTGGAAGCCGGAAAGATCATTGTTGCCATTTCAATAGTTTTATGGGTCATGGCTTCATACGGTCCCGGAAACAGGTTTGAACAGATCGAGGCACAGTACCGGTCACCTCAGTACACACAGAAGTACTCGCCCGAAGAGCTTGACCGGATGGTTTCGTCAGCCAGGCTTGAGAACTCATATGCCGGCGTTCTGGGGAAGACCATTGAGCCGGTGATCAAACCTCTGGGATACGACTGGAAGATTGGTATTTCGCTGATCACGTCTTTTGCTGCCCGTGAAGTTTTTGTTGGTACCATGGCGACGATATATAGCGTGGAAGGCGATGACAGCCATATGGATACGGTACGCGAGAAAATGCGTTCTGCCCGGGATCCGAAAACCGGTCTGCCGGTGTTCACTACGGCGGTGGCTTTCTCGCTGATGATCTTTTACGCGTTTGCCATGCAGTGCATGAGTACCGTAGCGGTGGTTTATCGCGAAACCAAAAGCTGGAAATGGCCCACTATCCAGGTTGCATATATGACGGCGATGGCTTATTTTGCTGCGTTGTTGGTATATCAGCTATTAAAGTAGATCTCTTTGGATAAGGTTAAAGTACTGGAGAAGTATCTTCCGCCGGAAGCCGCTCCCATTATAGCCCGCTGGATAGATTATTTTCAGTGTGAATTCAAAGTTTCCCGTAGCCGGAACAGCAAGTTTGGTGATTACCGTCCGCCCTTCAACGGAAAAGGACACCGCATTTCGGTCAATTTTAATCTTAATCCATACGCCTTCCTGGTTACCACCGTTCATGAGTTTGCCCATCTGCTGACATGGAATGAGTATAAGCAAAAAGCAAAGCCCCACGGCCAGGAGTGGAAAAGCAACTTCAAAAGGATGATGCGGCCGTTCTTCGATCAGCATGTCTTTCCGATGGATGTCAACCGGGCGATCATCACGTATCTCGAGAATCCGGCAGCGTCCAGTTGTTCGGATCTGAACCTGTTCAGGGCATTGCAGAAGTATGACAGCAAAGCCGCAGGCGTCATCACGGTTGAAAGTCTGCCGGCCAATTCGCTATTCAAAATGAAGAACGGCCGTGTATTCAGAAAGGAACTCCGCGTAAGAAAACGTTACCGCTGTGTGGAGGTAAAAACCGGGCTGGTGTATTTGTTCAATCCGTTAGCGGAGGTAACAGATTTAGCCGCGGGGGAATAATTTAGAACGGTTTGCCGATCATAAGTTATATCAGCCCACTCAAAAGCAATACCATTAAAAAGCCTGTAACAGCAATAAGTGTTGTTGTTATTGTCCAGGATTGCAGGGTTTGACGTTCTGTTAACCCAAAGTATTTGCTTACCAGCCAGAAGCCACTGTCGTTTACATGGGACAGTATACTTGCCCCTGAAGAAATTGCAACAACCAGTAAGGCACGATGCATATCGGTATAAGAAGACCCTTCCAGAAACGAGGCCGTCATGCCGGCAGCGGTTATCATGGCTACCGTTGCCGAGCCTTGCATGATCCGGATCAGGGCGGCTGTGAAAAAAGCAAAAAAGAACGCTGAGAAGCCGTAATTTGTCATCAACTGAGCCATCATTGTTCCCGCCCCGGTTTCTGTTAGTATTTGCTTGAATACACCGCCCGCTCCTGTGATCAGGATAATCATACCGGCCGTGCCTAAGGAGCTGGAAGTGATCCTGAGCAGATCTTTTTTGCTGAATCCTCTCTTAATTCCCAGCAGGTACCATGCCAACAGATTGGCCACCATCAGTGCAATGAAAGGGTGTCCCAGCATTTTGAATACATCTTTCATTCCCACGGGCAGGGGAATGTTTTCACCTGATGGACTATCCAGGTAAGTATTCATCAGAATAAGCACTAGTGGTAATCCTACCAGCCCTAAAATAATACCGGGCGGAGGAAGTTTTATAGCTGTCGACCCGGTTTCGGTAAAGGCAGGAGCCTCCACATGAATCCTTTTTGCGATATAGGTGGCAAATACCGGCCCGCCTATAATAGCTGCCGGTATGCCCGCTAGAAGACCTGACGCGATCACCAGACCCAGGTCAGCTCCAAGAATATTGGCGACGGCAACCGGGCCGGGAGTAGGCGGAACGAACGCATGCGTTACAGCCAGCCCGGCCAAAAGCGGTATTCCATAATATAAAAGGGATCGCCCTGTTTTTTTCTGCAACGCATAAATGACCGGGACAAGGATCACGAAACCTACATCGAAAAAGACCGGAATACTTACCAGAAAACCGGTACCCGCAACGGCCCACGAAGCACGCTTGTCGCCGGTTTTTTTAAGTATATAGCCTGCCAGCGAATGCACACCGCCTGAGCTTTCCAGGATGGCACCAAACATGGCTCCTAAACCAACCACAACAGCTATAAAACCCAGAGTGCCTGCCATGCCTTGCTGAATGTTATCGGCAATAGCCGAAGGGGGCATGCCTGCCAGTAATCCTACGGCAATGCTTGAAATAAGCAGCGAGAGAAATGCCTGGATTTTAACGTGCAAGATCAGAAACAGCAACAAGGCTATGCCGGCGATAACGGCGAATAACAAGGAGTAGTCAATCATACTTACATGGTTTTCCAAACGGTATGAAAATATTCTTCAGCCGGTTTGTCTTTACGTTGATAGCGATGGGCACCAAAATAATCACGCTGAGCCTGTATCAGGTTAGCCGGAGATTCTGCTGTCGTATAACTGAGGAAATAGTTAAGTCCGGAGGATAATACCGGCAAAGCAAATGCCTGTTGCAAACCGTGACCTACAACATAAGCCAGATCTTTCTGCCAGTTTTGCATCCTGGAAACAATAGTTGGGGATGTAAGGATACTGCGATCTGTTTTCAAAATTTCGGTTAGCTCTTCCATTAGCCCGGATCTGATAATGCAGCCATTTGTCCAAATCCGGGCTATCTCACTAAAGTCCAGTTGCCAGTGGTGTTGTTCTGAAACCCGCATCATCAGGTTAAACCCGATCTCATGGTTAATAATGCGTGCGGCTTGATAGGCTTTTTTCAAACTGTCCAAAAACTCTTCCTTGTTTATTGGTTCGGTATTTCGCTCCGTTTGATACAGGTTTGCGGCTTCAACTCTTCGTTCTTTCATGGCTGAAAGCGATCGGGCCATAACCGCTTCAGAAAGGGAGCTGTAGGGCACACCATACTCTAAAGCCGCACTTACTGATAATCCGCCGGTACCTTTCTGCTCCGCCTGATCTCGTATCTTATCAAGCAGCAGCTCATCTCCTTCTCTCTTTCGCAGGATGTCAATAGTGATCTCCAAAAGATAACTACCCGATTCACCGGTTTGCCAGGTGCAAAAATGGTCTGCAATTTCATCCGGTTTCATTTGAAGGAATTGCCTTAGCAGGGAGTACGCCTCTGCCAGGGCCTGCATTTCTGCGTACTCAATACCGTTATGCACCATCTTAACAAAATGGCCTGCTCCATCCGGGCCAATGTAAGCAGCACATGGCTTTCCGGTTTTATCCCGGGCGGCAATGAGGTTCAGGTATTTTGCTACCAGCTCATAGCCGCCGGGTGTGCCGCCAGGCATGATGGAAGGGCCGTTTCTGGCACCTTGTTCTCCACCTGAGATGCCCGTGCCAACATAATGTATCCCCGCTTCGCCTGATCGGACGGCTCGGCGGGCAGTGTCTTTATAATAGGAGTTGCCACCGTCAATGATCACGTCCCCCGGTTCAAGCAAAGGAAGTAATTCGTCTATTTGTGCGTCGATTGCGGCTGCATAGATCATCAGCAACACTTTTCGGGGCTTGCTTATCGACTGCACGAATTCATCAAGCCTGTCGAAGCCTTTCAATGCAAAAGCTGGATTTTCAGCCACCATTTTTTCAGCTACCGCTTCTTCCTTTCCAGCTACATGACGGTTATAAACAGATACAGAGGCACCTTTATCGGCGAGATTCAGAGCAAGGCTTTTGCCCATCACACCTAAGCCTACTATTCCGAATTCTGAAGGAGGGATCATGGAGTTAAGTTTGGATATAACTGTTTGAGCAATCTCGTCGGGACTGGAGGAAATATCTGCGTGTATGCCATAAGCGGGTTCTTCGAGGGCTTCCAGTTGAGAATCGAGCAATGCGGGCGGCATATAATGCGATTTTCTGGCTTGCAGTCTTTCCAAAATAGCAGTCCGGGAGCCGTTGAGGTAAACCCAGTTGATTTGCGAAACCGTTTGCAACATCTCGCGGTACCGCTCCTTTAATGCCGAGCAGGCTAATACGGCGCCACCTTCTCTTTCCCACCTTTCTATGTTTGCTCCCAACTGGCTAAGCCAGGGTATTCGGTCGTGATCGGTAAGGGGAATGCCGTTTCTCATTTTCTCAATGCTGAATTGCAGATGAAAGTCGTCGGCATCGTAAAAAGGCAGTTTGAGATGTGCCGCAAGCATTTGCCCAATAGTGGTTTTACCGCTGCCCGAAACACCCATTACGATAACTATCATGATGTGAAGCTAAATTTTTCTTAATTGATATAAGACCAAAGTGGCAAATTTTTCATTGATGAATTCTGGTTTAGCTGTCTGACACTTACAAAATGTCAGACAGGCCAAAATCAACGTTCAAACCGGCGTTTTATATGGTAAACCGCTGATGGAGGCGATGGTTTAGCTCCGGGCTGGCAGCATCAGGTAAATGGCGGTCTTCTCCAGGCGAAAGGCTTCCGGGTAGTAATTAAGATATTGTAAAAAGCTGGTCATCCTCCTTCGGAGGACGGATTAATAACTTGCTAACTTTTCAACCAGTTCTCCCAGCCTCGCCTTTGCCAGAAAATTATCCTCTAATGCTTTATTCATCGGGATGGCCGTATCCAGGCTGGCGCAGCGCATTACAGGGGCGTCGAGATACTGGAAACAATGCTCGGCGATATGGGCGCTGATCTCGGCACCAAAGCCGCTGGTCAGAGTATCTTCATGCAGGATCAGTGCTTTGCCGGTTTTCCTGACGGTAGCTTCAACAGCTTGAATATCCCATGGCTGCAGGCTTCGCAGATCAAGCAGATCGGCGGAGATCTCGGGATGCTGGCTCAGGTATTCAAGGGCCCAGTGTACACCCAGCCCGTAAGTGATGATGCTGATCTGCTCGCCTTCTTTAATTAAACGGGCCTTCCCGATTTCGGTAAGGTAATGTTCATCATGAACAGGCTCGGAAATGCTGCGGTAAAGGTATTTATGTTCAAAGAAAAGTACCGGGTTAGGGTCGTCAATTGCCGCCAGCAGCAATCCTTTTACGTCGGAAGGGAAGGCCGGATAGACGACTTTTAAGCCGGGAGTTTTAGTAAACCAGGCTTCGTTACTTTGTGAGTGGAACGGTCCGGCGCCTGTTCCGGCTCCCGTAGGCATACGAACTACCACGTCGGCTTTTTCGCCCCAGCGGTAATGTGTTTTGGCCAGGTTGTTTACGATCTGATTGAAGCCGCAGCTCACGAAATCGGCAAACTGCATTTCCATGACGGCTTTATGTCCGTTGATGGAAAGGCCTAAAGCGGTACCGACAATGGCCGACTCGCAAATAGGCGTGTTTCGTACCCTCGCTTTGCCGAACTCCTCAACAAATCCTTGTGTGATCTTGAACGCACCGCCATACTCAGCGATATCCTGACCCATGATCACGAGGTTAGGATAGCGTTGCATACCCTGTCTGAGGCCATCAGAAATGGCGTCGATATAGCGCTTTTCGGTTTGCCCGCCGGATGGCTGCATGATCTCCGGCTGATAAGGATAGTACATGTCCGCCGTCTCAGTTGGCGTGTCGGCAACTATGTCTTCTTCGGCGAAGACCTGCTCGATATCTTTTTCAATAACCGATTTGAATTCCGAGCGGATCTGTGAGGCAGCGTCATCAGTTAAGAGTCCTTCGGCTTTCAGGTATTGTTCGTAGTTGTTCACAGGATCTTTTTCTGCCCATTGGTCGAACAGCTCCTGCGGAACATACTTGGTGCCTGATGCTTCTTCATGACCCCGCATCCGGAAAGTCATACATTCAACCAGGACCGGCCGCGGGTTTTGCCGGATATCTTGTGCAAGCCCGTTGATGGTATTATAAACCTCGAGGATATTGTTGCCGTCAATTCTGACTCCCTGCATGCCGTAACCCAGAGCACGGTCCACCAGCCTTTCGCATTTATACTGCTCATTGGTAGGAGTGGAGAGACCATAGCCATTGTTTTCGATGATGAAGATAACCGGAAGGTTCCAAACTGCTGCTACGTTCAGTGCTTCATGAAAGTCGCCTTCGCTGGTGGCCCCCTCTCCGGTAAACACCAGCGTAGCTTTGTTCTTATGCTCCAGCAGGTCTGCCAGCGCAATGCCATCGGCCAATGCGAGCTGTGGTCCGAGATGCGAGATCATGCCCACGATCTTGTATTCCTGCGTTCCGAAATGAAATGAACGGTCGCGCCCTTTGGTAAAACCCGAGGCTTTGCCCTGCCATTGGGCCATCAACCGGTGCAAAGGAATATCACGGGAGGTAAACACACCGAGGTTGCGGTGCATCGGTAGAATATACTCGTCGGCGTTCATTGCCGTGGTGGTGCCTACTGCTATAGCTTCCTGCCCGATGCCGGAAAACCATTTACCGATCCGCCCCTGCCTGAGCAGGATGAGCATTTTTTCTTCGATCATTCGCGGCATCATCAGCCGCTTATAGAAATCCAGTAATTGCGCGTCGGTAAGGGTTTGGCGGTCGAAATTCATGGCCTAAACATACATTTTTTTCGGGTATCAGCCATTAGGTATTAGCTATCAGGTATTAGCTATCTGCCATCAGCTATCAGCCATCATACTCATACCTCTCAGTCTTCTCCTCCCTTCCGTTCTTTCCAAAGCTCACTGAACGACTTTGGCGCAACCTGCGGCAGTGCCCTGTCCTTGCCCCATGCTTTTTTGAAGAAGGTTTTCAGGAAGAAATTTTTCCATTTGCCGCCAAACATATCCATCATACCGCGCTTCATCATGCCTTTTTTCCAGGCCGACCAGCCAAGCTTCTCCGACTTTGTTACAAGCCCTTCGGCCACGGCATCGCGGCGGTTAAGCAGCAGCATTTTGTGAATATCGATCTTCACCGGGCACACTTCCGTACATTTTCCGCACAGCGATGAAGCGTAACTGAGGTGCTTAAATTCCTCCATGCCCTGAAGGTGAGGTGAGATGACCGAGCCGATAGGTCCGCTGTAAGTGGTTTCATATGTATGCCCGCCAATGTTCTTATAGACGGGGCAGGCATTTAAACAGGCGCCGCACCGAATGCAGTACAGCCCCTGGCGCTGATCTTTCTGTGCCAGAAGATTGGTGCGGCCATTGTCAAGCAGGATAACGTACATTTCTTCCGGCCCATCTGTTTCGCCTTCCTGGCGCGGTCCACCCAGGATGGTATTATAGACGGTCAGGTTTTGTCCGGTACCATGGGTTGACAGCAGCGGCCAGAAAAGGTCGAGGTCCATTAATGAAGGGACGATCTTTTCAATGCCGACAATGGCGATATGGATCTTAGGAAAAGTGGTGCTTAACCGGGCATTTCCTTCATTTTCAGTAAGCGCGATGCTTCCGGTATCAGCGATCAGAAAGTTGCCGCCGGTGATTCCGACATCAGCGGTAAGGTATTTTTCGCGAAGCAGTTCGCGCGCTTTCAGGGTAAGTTGTTCAGGAGTGCAATCCGGCGCCGTTCCATGTTTTTCGCAGAAAACCTTAGCAATATCTTCCTTGCTCAGGTGCATTGCAGGGGTAACGATGTGATATGGTTTCTGATCCAGCATCTGGACGATGTACTCGCCCAGGTCGCTCTCCAGGGCTTCGATATGATGCTCTTTTAAAAAGGCGTTCAGGTGGATCTCTTCGGTGGCCATCGACTTGGACTTGATCACCGTTTTCGCATTGACACGCTGCAGGATATTGAGGATCTCGCGGTTCGCTTCATCGGCATCATTGGCCCAGATCACTTTTCCGCCCTTGCGCTGAAAATTGGTCTCGAACTCGGGTAAAAGCTTATCCAGATTCTCCATGACCCGCCACTTGATGGAATGAGCCTTACGTTTGGAGTTCTCCAGGTTATGAAAGTTAGCTAAACCCCTGGTTACTGCCTGGTTATACTTGCCGATATTGAAATTGATGATCCGGCGGTGGTCAAGGTCAAATGCTTTGGTATATGATTGAGTGAGGAAGTCGGACGCCAGTTTTGACATACCTGCAAACTTAAGCAATTGTGGCTGAAGAACTCTGAAAAGGAGACCTAAAATCCGCTTATTGTAACTTTTTTGAAGATTGCTACATATCTCCCGATTTTTGCATCTATTGTTGAAGAGTTTAGAATTGGAGTTTATGAAGAAAGGATTTCTTTATGCATCGCTGGCAATAGTTGCTTTGGTGCAGTCGTGTTCAAAGAGTGTTTACAACAATGAATCATACATCCGTACAAGCAATTTGTCCGGAAAGAAGGTTGCGATCTTGCCTGCGGATGTTGAGTTTACCGGTAATCTGCCGAAAGGCTACACGCCGGACAAGAAGAAGCTGACCGAAGAAAAGGAAAGCACCGAGATCCAGAATATGGTTTATCGTGAGTATCTGTACCGCTCGAAAAGAGGTCGTAAAAAGCAGCAACCGGTAGAAATGATCAATGTGGACCAGGTTAACAGCCGCCTTCGTGAGAATGGAATTAGCGCACGTGAATCGTGGACCATGAACCCCGATAGTTTGGGGAAACTGGTGGGCGCTGATATGGTATTGCGGGTAACGGTAAAAAAAGACCGGATCATGTCAGATGCGGCATCTTTAGGAATCGGTGTTGCAGCCACGGTGTTGGAAAACATCTTCAGTAACCATGGCACCACTACTGTGGGAGGCGTTGCCAAGACCTACAATATTTTTTTTGATGCTACCCTTATGGACGTTGCCGGAGGAACCGTGATCAGTAAGATCAGCAAGAATGGTGACGCAAGCTGGAAGGAATCTCCTGAAAGCGTGATCAGAAACTCGAGCGGTAAGATCGTCAGGAGAGGAGCTGTTTATGCCTGGCATTAAACCATGCATCTGCTAAACAAAAAATCCCCGCCGGTCCGGCGGGGATTTTTTGTTTGTATGATACGCCTATCTGCTGGCCGGCATATCGTTGGTGCGGTCAACTGCAGGGCGCTCATTGCGGTTGGCAAGTTCCCAGGCTGTATAAAATGCCAGTTGTGCACGTTTGGTCAGCGCATCAAAGTTGATCTTTTTCACCTCGTCGGTGTGCTTGTGGTAATCCTCATGTACACCATTGAAGTAAAAAATGATCGGAATATTATGCTTCGCAAAGTTGTAGTGGTCTGAGCGGTAGTAGAAGCGGTTCTGGTCGTTCGGATCATCGTACTTATAATCGAGCGTCATCTTGGTATAGGTGTTATTCGCTGTTTCGCTTATCTGCTTAAGTGTTGAGCTTAGTTTATCGGATCCGATAACGTAAATGTAGTTTGCTGAATCTGCCTTGCCTTTGTACTCGAATCCAACGCGGCCGATCATGTCGATGTTCAGGTTGGCAACTGTGTTAGCTAATGGAAATACCGGATTCTCGGAATACCATTGTGAGCCTAACAGTCCTTTTTCCTCACCGACAACAGGCATGAACAACACACTGCGGCGTGGGCCTTTACCAGCTTTCTTAGCTTTAGCGAATGCTTCAGCGATCTCCAGTACGCCGGTTGTTCCCGAAGCATCATCGTCGGCGCCGTTGAAGACTTTGCCGCCTTCACCGATACCCTCATGGTCGTAGTGTGCAGTGATAACGATCAGCTCCTCTTTTAGCTTTGGATCTGATCCTTCCAGGTAACCCAAAACGTTCTTGGAATCAGTTGGTGTTAGTTTGGTTTGAACATCGATGTTTAATGACGCAGGAGCTGTCACCGGAGATGGCTTTCCGGATTCAGCAATAGCCGCTTTAAGTTGCGCGATCGTCTTTCCGGATCTTGCCAGTAACTGATTGGCCACGTCTTCGGTAACGGCGATATTGTTCATCGTGTTTGTCCTTGGTTTCTCTTCACCCAAAATATACTGCGGCCCGTCAAAGTAGGATTTGAAGTTTGCGTAACGTGCCATATCGGGCTCGATGGTTACCACCAGGGCTGGTTTTTTTGCACGAAGTGCGATGGTCTTTTTATTGCGGCTTGTGGTCCACTCAGAAGGCTTATCTGTTCCTGTAGTAAGATAAGTTCCGTTTACCTGCGGCTCACCCTGTAACACGATAACTACTTTTCCTTCGACATCCGCACTGCTCAGGTCATCATATTTGTCCGACTGAATGCCGTATCCCAGAAATACTACCTCGTTATAATTTTTGGTTCCGGTGAAACCACCGGGTGTAATGATATAGTCTTTAAGAAACTCTAGCGCTTTGCCATTGACGCTTACATTCCTGGCAATGGTGGTTTTCAGTTTCAGGTCGATCTTCTGAAAGTAATCACCCTTCACCGGTCCTTTAAGGCCCAGGGATTTGAAATGATTCTTAATGTACTGGGCAGCTTTTTCCGCACCGGGAGTTCCTGTTTCTCTTCCGGCATATTCATCCGAAGCTAAGATCGTGAGGTGCTTCGTTGCATCCTCTTTGGTAATGGTGCTGCCGTATTTCGTGGCAGTTTTGTCTTGCGCAGTGGCATTGAGAGTTAATGCGGCACCTGCAAGTACGGTTAATAGAACCTTACTTTTCATTGTTTATGTTAGTTTGATTGTTAGCAAGAGATTTTACTGACGCGGTTGGCATGCCGGCCGCCTTCAAAATCAGTGTCAATAAATGCCTGAGTGATCTGTTTGGCGGTTTCTTCGCTTACAAAGCGGGCCGGAATGCAGACCACGTTGGCATTGTTATGCTGACGGGCCAGTTTGGCCACCTCTTCAGACCAGCACAGAGCTGCCCTGACGCCGGCATGTTTATTTGCTGTTATGGCCACTCCGTTCGCACTGCCGCAGATCAGGATACCGAGATCGAATTGTTTGTCCTCAACCGCAGAAGCAACAGGGTGGGCAAAATCCGGATAATCGACTGAATCAGCACTGTAGGTGCCGAAATCTTTTACCTCAAAATCTTTTAAATACTCCTGTAAGATCTGTTTGTATTCAAAACCGGCATGATCCGCTCCGATAGCTATGCTTAAATTCTTCTTTGTCATGACTCCAAATCTAAGATTTTCTATTAAAGAAGAACGTAACTTATTTGTGC
>DASWXL010000134.1:0-12641 GCA_036405495.1 Sphingobacteriaceae bacterium
TATTTCCTCTGCATCGGCGAGACCATAGATCAGCATGCTGTTGAAGCGGACATTATTCTTCATTCCCTGTTCGTCGATCAGACTGAAATCGTCGCAGTCGGCATGATAACATCTTCCGGCGTTATTTGGTAAACGGCCGCCCGCAGCTCCCCCGGTAGGAACGCCCTGCAGCAGGAATGGCTGGTGATCACTGTGTAATCCTGCCCGGTTCGAGAACGTATTTTTAAACGATGTGTCAATATTTGCCGCAATCGATCCAATAGTCTGGAACAGCTCACGCGTTTCAGCGCTGGTGGAACTGTATCCTTTCGGATCGTTGGTCATGTCGTAGTTCAGCATAAAGCGGATGCTTTCGATGCTTTTATTCTGCATTGCTTCTTCAACATAAGCCTTCGACCCCAAAAGTCCCTGTTCTTCACCCATAAACATCACAAACTCTACTGTACGCTTTGGCTGCAGTTTCAACACATTGAATGTGCGTGCCATATCAAGGATGGAGAACGAGCCTATTCCGTTATCGACCGAACCATCGCCCAGATCCCAGCTGTCCAGATGGCCGCCCACGACGATCTTTTCAGCAGGAAGGTCCTTACCGGGAAGGGTAGCGATAACGTTTCGGGCGTTGATCATTCCGGAAAAATTACTCATGTGAATGTCAGCATAATGCTTAGTCGCCTTAAGCTGCTCTTTCAGCTTCATGCCGTCCTCGTAGCCTATACAAACAGCGGGAATGGGGATCAGCTTACCGGTTACAGACGCCGTACCGGTCAGGAGGACACCGCCGGGAACGGTATTAATGATAACTATTCCTTTAGCACCGTATTTGATCGCAAGCGCCGTCTTTTCTGAACGATGGAGGGATTTCGTGCCCGGTTTGGATCCCGGAAGGACACCTAAATAAACCAGGGCGATCCTGCCATTTACCCGCCCGGGATTGGCAAGGTAATCTTCTTCAAGCCCGTTACCCATGTCGATGAGTTGGTTCCTCAAGCCAACAGAGACAGGCGAATGAGCGAGCGATACAGCCTTTACATTCTGCAGCTGCGCCAGATCCGGGCCGATCTTCACTTCAATATCGCCGCGGCTCCAGCTTTCGACCTGGAAAGGCTGGTACCGCAGGTCTTTAAATCCGTACGACTTAAGCAGCTTAAAAGCATACTCCTCGGCCTTTTTGCCGTTCTTCGAGCCGGTTAGCCGATGACCGATCTTTTGGGTTGCATCGCCAAGCGTGGCGTACGCTTTTGAGTTGTTCTGAACTTCCGTATTGATCGACTTAAAGATCTGTTCCCACTCGGGATCTTGCTGTGCAGCAACAGATGTAGCACCTGCAACTAACAGGCAGGACAGGGCAGCTTTGATGTTCATACGTAATTGTTAAGCTGCTGAAAATACGGAAATATCCCGTACTCTAACGCCCGTGTTCTGGTTTTTCCTTCGGAAACATTAAAGATGCTATAATACTGATGGCCAAAATGCTCACGATAATGATCAGCGAGTGGGTGGTCGTAAAGCCGACTTTGGTCATCCAGCCATGCGCCAGCATCTTGATACCGATAAATACCAGTAAGAAGGACAAGCCTGTTTTCAGGTAATGGAACTTGTGGATCACGTTCACCAGAAGGAAGAACATGGACCGGAGCCCCAGAATAGCGAAGATATTAGAGAAGAAAACGATATAAGGATCTTTGGTGACTGCGAAGATCGCCGGAATAGAATCCACAGCAAAGATCAGGTCTGTAAATTCCACGATCAGCAATACCAGGAAAAGTGGCGTGATGAACCGTTTGCCATTCTCCTGTACAAAGAACCTATTACCCACAAAGCCGGGATACACGGAAAAATATTTTGATGCTATGCGGATGACTTTATGGTTTTGCGTATCGATCTCCTCCTCCTGATTGCGGTTTTTGAACATCATGATACCGGTATAAACCAGGAATGCACCAAAAAGATAGAGTATCCAGTCAAAGCGGTTGATCAGGGTTGCCCCAACGAAGATAAAGGTGAAGCGCATCAGGATGGCACCAATAATACCCCATACCAGAACCCGGTGATAGTAGCGCTCATCAACACCAAACGAGTTAAAGATCAGCACCATAACGAAGATATTATCTACCGAAAGTGCATACTCGACCACATAACCAGTCAGATACTCGAGTGCCAGGTTCTGCTTATACAGCCAGAGGCTCTGCGCAAAATCGTCAGGCACCAGCTTGATATTATGCAGGTTCTTTTGGGTGATTTCTGCCAGTTTCTCATAAGTTTCTATGCCATGGAGCTTATCACCGTTGGTTAACAGCAGAACGTAGAAACCCAGGGCAAAACCAACCCAGATACAACTCATAACGGCCGCCTCCTTAAAGCTTACGACATGTTCTTTCCGATTAAAAATTCCCAGGTCGATGGCAAGCATTAAAGCTATGAACACTAAAAAGCCACCGAAAAAAAGCATCTCGTTTGACATATTCTATTTCTTACGTTCTGTTGTAAACCTCACTAATTGTTCCAGTCCGGCCCGGGCTGAGTTCTCCGGCATCTCAGCAAGTATTTTAAAAGCTTCTTCCTGGTACCGGTGCATCTGCATTTCCGCATAAGCCAGGCCGCCGCTGTTCCGTACAAAGCTGATCACTTCACTCACCTTATCCATCTCTTCATTATGATTTTTCACCAGGTTGATGATCCGGCGTTTTTCTGAAGATGCTGTCTTGCTGAGCGCATAGATCAAAGGCAGCGTTATTTTCTTTTCTTTAATATCGATTCCCAAAGGTTTTCCCACATCATCCGTTCCAAAATCAAAAAGGTCGTCTTTGATCTGAAAGGCAATACCAACCTTTTCGCCAAACATGCGCATCTTCTCCACCACATCGTCTCCGGCCCCTGCAGAAGCCGCGCCACATGCACAGCATGAGGCAATAAGAGAGGCTGTCTTCTGCCTGATCACTTCATAGTAAATGGACTCATTAATATCAAGTCGCCTGGCCTTTTCGATCTGCAGCAACTCGCCTTCACTCATCTGCTGTACAGCTTCAGAGACGATCTTCAGCAACTTGAAATCTTCGTTATTGATCGACAGCAACAACCCCTTGGCTAACAGAAAATCACCCACCAGAACGGCGATCTTATTCTTCCATAACGCATTTACGGAGAAAAAGCCCCGTCGTTCGTAGGCATTGTCAACCACATCGTCGTGTACAAGGGTAGCGGTGTGCAGCAGCTCGACAAGGGCCGCCCCCCTGTGGGTCGCTTCCGTAATTCCTCCGCATAAACTAGCTGAGAAAAAGACGAACATCGGCCTGATCTGTTTTCCTTTACGTTTTACGATATAATGAGTAATGCGGTCGAGCAAGGGAACCGAGCTCTGCATAGAGGTTTTAAACTTCTCCTCGAAGGTATCAAGATCTGCGGCGATCGGCTGTTTGATGTCGTCCAGACGTGACATTAATATTGATCGGGGATGATGTTTAATCTAAAACCTTGACAGAATTAGTGCGGAGAGAGAGGGATTCGAACCCTCGATACCCTTTTGAGGTATACACACTTTCCAGGCGTGCTCTTTCGACCACTCAGACATCTCTCCGTTAAAGCGCCCAAAAGTAGGAATTTAAAACGACACTTAAGAGAAATTTAGCTTATTGTGAGTTCGCCGCGCAAATTCGTTTCCAGCAGCCGCGCAACCTCTTTCAGATCGCCTTCTTTTCCAAGCAGGTACATGAGTTTGGTAACAGCGGCTTCAAAGGTCATATCATACCCGCTGACGACCCCCATCTCTTTCAGCTGTCTGCTCGTTTCGTATCGTCCAAGCTCCACAGAGCCAACTTTGCATTGTGATATGTCAAGAATTAACTTGCCGCTGGCTATGGCACCGCGTACCAGCTCAATAAACCAATCGTAGGTGCAGGTATTTCCTGAACCGAACGTCTCCATGATCACCGCACGGCAATCTGCCGTTAGCGCTGCTTTTACTATTTGCGGAGTTATACCCGGGTAGAGCTTCAAGATCCCGATATTACTTTCGAGCTGCGAATGGACTCTAAAGGGCCTGCCGTCAGGTTCAATAATATCGTTGCGATAAAATTTCAAATGCACGCCCGCCTCTGCCAGTATCGGATAATTGGGAGAACGAAAAGCTTCAAACTTCTCAGAATTATACTTGAACGAGCGGTTACCGCGGAACAGCTTATAGTCAAAGTATATGCAAACCTCCGGAACCTGCGCCTTTCCCTTACGCTTTTGGGCAGCAATTTCAAGAGCTGTAATAAAGTTCTCCTTGGCATCGGTCCGAATTCCGTTGACCGGCAGCTGAGATCCGGTAAAAATGATCGGCTTATCGAGCCCTTCCAGCATAAAACTCAAGGCCGACGCCGTAAATGCCATCGTATCCGAGCCGTGCAAAACGACAAAACCATCGTATTTTTCATAGTCCCGGCCGATGATCTCCGCTAGTTCAACCCAGATACCGGGCGTCATATTGGAAGAGTCGATTATCGGATCGAATGAATGGACGGTGAGCTGATAATTCATCCGCTTTAATTCCGGAATATTTACCGTGATCTGGTCGAAATCAAATGGTTTAAGCACTCCCGTTTCCGGGTCTGTAATCATGCCGATGGTTCCACCGGTATATATTACTAAAATACTGGTCATTCAGAGGCCGAATATCGCTGATTGAAGCGGGATAATAAAATTTCGTTAAATGCCAAAAACCTGTTGTGAATTTTTTGTGGTGATGTCAGCCACCTTAGCCAGCGGCATTTGAAAAACATCGGCAACCTTCTGTGCAACATACAGCAGGTAGCTGCTTTCATTGGGTTTGCCGCGATAGGGAACCGGCGTCAGATAGGGCGAATCAGTTTCAAGAACGATGTGGTCCGGACTAAGCTCCGCCACCGTTTTATCAAGTCCGGAATTCTTATACGTGATTACACCGCCTATCCCAAGGTAAAAACCGAGGTCTGCTATCTTTCTTGCCTGATCCGCCGAGCCTGTGAAGCAATGAAAGATTCCCCTTAACCGGTCGTCTTTCTCCTGAAGCAGGATCTCATAAACTTCATCAAATGATTCACGGCTATGGATCACGATCGGCAAGCCAAGTTCCTTGGCCCATCGTATCTGGATCTGAAAAGCCTCTTGCTGAATAGCTAACGTTGTTTTATCCCAATAAAGGTCGATCCCGATCTCCCCTATCGCATAGATCCGATGCCCCGGTATCGCATCCTTAATTATTCCCAGTTCGTCTTTATAGTACTTTACTCCCTCTTCCGGATATGCCTTAACATCGCAGGGATGCAGACCCAGCATCGGAAAACAGTTTTGCGGAAAACGAGACGTCAGATCCATTACAAGAGGTATCGATGCAACGTTCACGTTGGGCAGAAACAAACGGGAAACCCCGTTATCAAGGCAGCGTTTCACCAGCTCACCCTGCCGAACCGGATCTGTTTCATAATAAAGATGGGTATGGGTATCTGTAAGGATCATGGTGCAAAATTAGTTATTGCTTTCACAGTTGCAGCACTTTAAACTGAAAAGCCCCCGCGGTTTGGCGGAGGCTGTATAAAATTATTACTTGTTATACTGAAGTGATATTACTTAGCAGCAGGGGCCGGAGTGGCTTTTGCAGGAATGACGTCAACGATCTGCACATCAAAAACAAGCGGTGCATACGGAGGGATCATTTGCGGGCTTCCCTGCTCGCCATAAGCCAGACGAGACGGTAATATGAGCGTCGCTTCGGTTCCCTCAGGGAGCAACAACAGCGCCTCTTCCCATCCCTGGATGATGCCGCTGCCAACGCCCACCGGAACTTTGATAGGCTGATACGGACGACCCTGCATATAAGTCTTTTCCTTTTTAGCGACCTCCTCCAGACTGGTATCAAATACCTTTCCTGATAGGAATTTACCGGTATAGTTTACTTCCACGGTATCGCCCGCCCTGGCTACCGGACCGTTGCCTTTTTTGGTGATCACATAGTTCAGTCCTGACGCGGTAACCGTAGGCTTAAGATTCTCCTTCTTGATGTAATCTTTCATGCGGCCGGCTTCGCTGTTTTTTGCTTTATCCTGTTCCGCCTTTAAAAAACCGTCTATCTGCGACTGGAAAGCCTGCTCAGTGCTCTTCCCTTTAGGGATCACTTTATTAACCTTGATGGTATATACCATGTACTGGCCTTTGATATTGGCAGGGCGCGGCATACCCATCTTAGTCGTCATCGAATCGATATTGATCTTGAACGTTGCACTATCGCCTTCGCTCAGCATTCCGATAGCAGTAAAGAGGTCGCCTTGAAATGCTGATTTTTCACGAAGCAAAAGGGCCGGGCGATCATAGTCATAGGAATTATAAATAACCGAATCCTCTTCTGTTTTCTGAATGGCGTTAAGAGAAACGAAATCGCCCTCCTGTATGGTAGCACCCTCCTTATCCTCGTGAATTTTATACATCATATCGCCTTCCCCTTTTTTAAATTGCTTACAACTGCTTAGAGCAAGCACTGCGATACTTAAAATAATTAAGTTTTTTTTCATTTTTGATTTTGCGTGTTATTGAACTAAAAGGTTTTTATAATCCGGAAGAAGGGCCTTGAACCGGCTTATCACTTCCTGCAGACTGCCGGAACTGCTTCCGCCGGCAGCGTTTCTGTGCCCCCCGCCGTTAAAATATTTTTTACAAATTTCGTTTGCCGGAAAATCTCCGGTTGAGCGCAGTGAAAGCTTCACCATATCCGGGCGCTCGATGATCAATGCTGCAAGCCGGATCCCGTTTATCGATAAAGCGTAGTTCACGATCCCCTCTGTATCGCCGGTCACGATTTTATATTCCTGTAATTCTGACCGGCTGATGGTAATGAGCGCCGTGTTAAACTCAGGAAACACCTCCAGCTTATTTAGCAGGCAGTGACCCAGAAAACGTAAACGCGTTTCTGACGAGTTATCATATACCAGCTGATGAATTCTCCAGTTTTCTGCCCCCCTGCCGATCAGATCGGCCACGATGTGGTGTACGGCAGCCGTGGTGTTGGGAAAGCGAAACGATCCCGAGTCGGTCATGATACCGGTATACAAACAAGTAGCTACGTCCTTGGTAATCAGGTCGGCCTCATTCATGACCTTGACGATAAAGTCGTAAACAAGCTGTGCCGTTGCGCAGGCGTTAATGTTCCAGTAACGGTAGTCATCAAAACCCTCAGGCTCGAGATGGTGGTCGATCAGTATCTTCTTACCCCTGGCTTCCCGGATAAAGTCACCCAGTTCGTTTATGCGCGACAGGTTATTGAAGTCCAGACAAAAAATAAAGTCGGCATTCTCAACATACTTCTTACTCTCTTCCGGCTTCTCCGGATAAACGACAACATCGGGATTATTAGGCAGCCAGTGCAGGAACATCGGGTAGTCGGTCGGGGTGATCACGCGGACGTAATGCCCCTTCTGCACCAGATAACTGTACAGACCAAGCGATGAACCCATGGCGTCACCATCCGGCTTATGATGGGTAGTAATTACAATATGACGAGGTTCGGCTAATAATTCCTTTAGCGCAGTTATCTCTGACATCGTTCAAAAAAAGAAATGCAAAGCTAATATATTTATCAGTACATAGTAGTTAGTATAAAGTATTTAGGGGGGGTGCTGGAACTGAGGTATGAGGTACGAGGTATGAGGGATGAGGGATGAGGGATGACCTGGCTTAATACCGACTACTATGAACTATCTAAATACTAACTTCTAGACACTAAATACGCTAACTACTATATACTAAATACTTCAGAATCCCTACCTTTGCATCCTCAATTTTAAAAAGATGGCAACAAACAGAACTTTCACCATGATCAAGCCTGATGCGGTTGCGAACGGCCACATTGGAGCAATTTTAAATGATATCATTAAAGGCGGCTTTAAGATCGTTGCGATGAAGTACACCAGCTTAACTCCTGAAGTAGCAGGCGAATTCTACGCTGTACACAAAGAACGTCCTTTTTATGGCGAACTGGTTAACTTCATGTCTTCCGGTCCTATCGTGGCGGCTATCCTTGAAAAAGACAACGCTGTCGAAGATTTCCGCAAACTGATCGGCGCTACTGACCCAACCAAGGCTGATCAGGGAACTATCCGTCAAAAATATGCGAAGTCAATTGACGCTAACGCGATCCACGGATCAGATTCTGACGAGAATGCGGAAATTGAAGGAAGATTCTTCTTTTCAGCTTTCGAAAGATTTTAATTATATCCGTCACGCTGAGCGGTGCCGAAATGTCGATCGCGACGTTTCGGCACCGCCCGGTCTGCCGCCCATGCGGCTTACAAATCATTATGAAAATATTCCAGCCCCGCTTTCTGATCTTCTTTTGTGTAATGCTGATCGTGCCTCCGCTTATCTCGTACATCGGCGGCTGGGACAGGACATTAGATTACCTGTTTTTTCTCAAAGCTGTAGCGGTCGCCTTTTTCCTGACGGTGGCCTATTACCTGCTGATTAAGCGACAGGAAGAGAAAAGGAGATAGCTATAGAAAAATTATCTCGTCGAGCACCTTACTTCCGGCCCGCTCATTCATCCTGTCGAGTATTTGCGACCGGATCATTAACATTTCATTCTTGATCACCGATGATTCAATACGGATAAACAGCTTCCGTTCGCGGATGAACATCTCCCTGGTCCGGTTAGCAATCGCCTTTCCCATCATTTCCGGCCATGCGGCGATGAGCGACGTCTCATCGAACCGGCGCCGCAGCTTATATACTTCAAGCATCTGCTCGATAGCTTCCTTTAGTGATTTGTCGTTCGTGCGCCGCATAATTATTTAATTGCTCCCTTTTCTACGTCAAAGATCTGAACCGGAACATTGATCTCCGCAAAGATAGTTTCAATTCGCTTCCGGCTGGTATCTGTTATAAAAATTTGTCCGAAATCATGCGCCGATACCATCTCCATGAGCTTGCGGGTTCTGTTTTCATCCAGTTTGTCGAAGATGTCGTCCAAAAGCAGTAAAGGTTTGAAGCCCTTCTGCCGATGCAGATAAGTATACTGAGCGAGCTTCAACGCCGTCAAAAACGATTTTTGCTGTCCCTGCGAACCGAATTTCTTCAGTGGCATGCCCTGAATGGTAAAGACCAGATCGTCCTTGTGGATTCCGGTAGTGGTCCGTTCGAGGACGCGGTCGCGTTCAACAGACCTCTTCAGCAGATCATGAAAACGATCGTTCAGTAACTGCGAATCGTAAACCAGCATTACCTGCTCGGCCTCATCCGTAAGATAACGATAATGCCGGTTAAATATCTCCGTAAACTCTTCCAAAAACGCTTTCCTCTTTGCAAAAATACGGTTGCCGCTGCTGGTCAGCTGCTCGTCGTAAATATCAAGCAGCGAAGGATCATATTTTCCCGTTTCAGCGATCTGCTTCAGCAGTGCGTTTCTTGTCAGCAGACTCCGGTTATAAATGATCAGCTCATCGAGATATGTATTATCGGTCTGTGATATCACATTATCGATAAACTTCCGGCGCTCCTCGCTCCCTTCAATAATGATGCTGATATCATTAGGCGTGATCATTACTAAAGGAAAAAGGCCTATGTGGTCGGCAAGGCGGTTGTATTCCTTCTTGTTACGTTTGAACTGCTTTTTCTGGTTGCGCTTCAGAGCAACAGACACCACCTCTTCCCGCTCAGCCTTTTGAAAAGTACCCTGCACCATGAAAAAGTCGCCGCCCGACCTTATCTGCTGACTGTCAATAGGGTTAAAATAACTCTTACACAGTGACAGATAGTGTATGGCATCCAGCAGATTGGTCTTTCCCGCTCCGTTGTTACCGGTAAAAGCGTTGACAGATCCGGAAAAACGGAGTTCTGCCTCGGCATAATTCCTGAAGTTTAAGACGGAAAGTTTCTGAAGCCACATGAAGTGCAAAAATAGTTTTTTAAAGAGCTTATGCGCGCGGTTGCAAAAAATTGATTTCCATAAACAATAGCTGTTGTGAGTAACAGGTAAAACTGTATTTTTGCGACTTAGTCGTTCCGGTGGAACGATTTTCAATTTAGCAATACAAATGTCAAACAACCCAAACGATAACGTTACCAAAGCAGAAAGCCCTGCAGGCAATACAGGTACGTTTGTGCAAGAGAACAAAAAAAGCCTGGCGATCATTGGCGGAGCTATTATCGCACTGATCCTGCTCTACTTCGGTTATCAAAACTTTTATCTGGCGCCAAGGGCCGAAAAGGCGGCTAATGAGATGTACAAAGCTGAAGAATATGCGGCAGTAGATTCACTAACCGACAGAGCCATAAAGGGAGATGGTTCCTATCCCGGTTTCGCCACAATAGCTGAGGAGTACTCAAGCACCAAGTCTGCTAACCTGGCAAACGCCTATCTGGGCGGTCTTTATCTACAGAAAGGCGAATTTCAAAAGGCAGCTGAGGTTTTAGGCAATTACAGCAACACCGGAAGCCCTGTGATCGACCCGTTGGTTTTAGGCATGCTCGGTGATGCTTACAGCGAATTGAAAGATTACAAAAAGGCAATAACCTACTATAAAAAGGCTGCTGAAAAACACGACAACTCATTTACAAGCCCGTTGTTCCTGAAAAAGCTGGGCCTTGTTTACGAAGAAGAAAAAGACAATCAGGCCGCTCTTGACGCATACAAGAAAATCAAGACGGAATATCCGGAAAGCTATGAAGCATCTGTTATTGATGCCTACATTGCACGTACTGAAGCAAAACTATAGTAACCAGATAATGTAATTTTGGAAATGGTTGTTCTGAAACATTTCAGGGCAACCATTTCTTATTTTAAAATATGGCAACCCATCTTAAAAACCTGTCGGATTTTTCAACCACCGAAATACCTTCTGCAAAGGATTTTCGGTTCGGAATCGTTGTCTCCCGGTGGAATGCAGAGATCACCGGAGCATTGTACCGGGGAGCACATGATCTGCTGATCAGGCACGAAGCGGAAAGCGAGAATATATTATCGGTAGAGGTTCCCGGAAGCTATGAGCTGATCTCGGGCGCCGACATGTTGTTAACGCTTCAAAAGGTAGACGCCGTGATCTGCCTGGGTTGTGTCATCCAGGGCGAAACGCGGCATTTTGATTTCATTTGCGATGCTGTAGCCGGCGGATTGGCACAAGTTTCAATTAAACACAACAAACCAGTGGTATTTGGCGTATTAACCACCGATAACTTAGAACAGGCAGAGGACCGCGCCGGCGGAAAGCACGGGAACAAAGGCGAAGAAGCGGCAGCTACGGCAATCCAGATGGCGGCACTTCAACGTTCACTCGCCCGCAACTAACTTGCGGCTTGGTTTTTGCCTGATCAAAATGTAATTTTAGAACATGAAAAAAGTAGTAATCGGAGTTTTAGCGCTTTTTGTGGCAGTCACCGTTCTGGAGTCTTGTTCCTCTAAACTATGTCCTGCGTATAATTCTTACCCAAGCGCAAGAAGAAAATAACTTTTTCGCTGAAAGCATTCAGAGCAGGGTTTCGCCGAAGCCCTGCTTTCTGTTTTTATACCACCCGCAAAAATTTACTTCTTCATTACGTTGTCATAAATCTTTTATCGGATTTTTGGGGAAAATAATCCCTGTCTTCAACAGTTAATAACTGTCTGAAAACCACAACAAGTAATAATGAACTGGATCACCATCACCGACAAAGAACAGCTAAGCGAAATCAAATCGGCCAGCGGCCACAGCATCATCTTCAAACACAGCACGCGCTGTTCTATCAGCCTGATGGCAAAGCGGAAGTTTGAATCCGAGTGGGACGAATTACCGGAAGAGAGCAAAGTATACTTTCTCGATCTTCTCAGCTACCGTGATATTTCGAACACCATTGCGGAAGTTTTCCAGGTGCATCATGAATCGCCGCAGCTCTTGCTGATCAGGGACGGCGAATGTATTTTAAGCCAATCACACAGCGATATCAGCGTAGATGAAGTGAACGAAGTCTTGGAAGCGCAGGCATGATCAGTTGGGAGTTTGAAGTTGGGAGTTGACAGTTAATAACGTATTTTTGCAACATGATCGAACTACCGGTTATCCCCAGTAATCAAGCTGCACGTAAACCCGACTGGCTGCGTGTAAAGCTGCCTGTTGGAAAAGAGTATGCACACGTGCGCAGCCTCGTGGATACGCATAAGCTTCATACCATCTGTGAAAGCGGAAACTGCCCGAACATGGGCGAGTGCTGGGGAGCGGGAACGGCGACTTTCATGATCCTGGGCAACATCTGTACCCGGTCATGCTCCTTCTGTGCGGTAGCGACCGGCCGGCCTTTAGCGGTTGACCCTGATGAGCCGAACCGTGTAGCCAATTCGATCAAATTGATGAATGTAAGACATGCGGTTATTACTTCTGTCGACAGGGACGACCTGAAAGACGGCGGCTCTATCATTTGGGCAGAAACCATCCGCGCGGTGCGCCGGGAAAGCCCCGGCACAACAATGGAGACCCTTATTCCTGACTTCAAAGGGATCTGGGATAACCTTTACCGTGTTTGCGAAGAGCGTCCGGAGGTTGTTTCCCACAATATCGAAACCGTCCGCCGCCTGACCCGCGAAGTCCGCATCCAGGCCAAGTACGATCGCAGCATGGAAGCGTTAAAGCGCATCTCAGAGTTTGGCCTGAGAACAAAATCAGGCA
>DASWXL010000135.1:0-21307 GCA_036405495.1 Sphingobacteriaceae bacterium
TAAAAAATCTAATTATGCTGAAAGATACTGCTTGACCGGATATAAAAACAAATGCCTGCAGCAATATTTGATAATTGTTACAGGCATCGGACGCAAAGCCTGAAAGATCAGGCGCTTATGCGATGGGCTACGTCTTTGAAATCTACAAACCTTCCGTTGATATAAGAAAGGAGCGACACAACGGTAAAGTCCTTGTCGTTGCTGGCTTTTAGCTCCTCTACCAGATCGGTCAGAGCGGTCGGTATCAGCGTGGACGCGATCTTGCTGGCTTCCTCCATGCTGATGTTATAAAACTTGCCCAGCCGGTTAGCGAACTTATGCGATGTACTTCTTACAAATGAACAGTCGGGCGGACATAATTGAAAAAACTGCAGGATCTCATCGAACTTGCCGCTTTCCAGATAATTCTTAATTCCGTCGATGATCGAACTTGAGGCCTCAATCACCACTTCCTCCTGGTGCTTCGCTGTTACCGGGTAAAGTTCTGACAAACCAAGTGCATTACGCTTAACTAATGAGAATATCCTTCCTATCATATCCATGTTATCACTTTTTCAATTTTGTTATCATAAGCTTAAGAAGTACAACAAGTATTTATTTTTTGTTTTGGCATTCTCACAAAATTATCCCTGTTTTTTTGCGAATGTGTATAGTCGACACTATCTAAACAAAAAGTCATATCAAATACTTATTAACTTCGCATCAAAGCAAAAGAAATGTTACCAAGAACCAGTTTTACCGAAACCCGCGCTTACGCAGATCTGAATGACCACTATCAGCAGGTCTACGGCCAGCACATCAGGGATATGTTTGACCAGGATGCGGATCGCTTCGCAAAATTTTCCGCACGGTTTGAAGAGATCCTGCTCGACTACTCCAAGAACCGGATCACAGAAGAAACGATGACCCTTCTTTTCCGTCTGGCGGAGGAATGCGGCGTCAGAGAGGCTGTTGAGGCGATGTTCACGGGCGAGAGGATCAATGAAACAGAGAACCGGTCAGTTTTGCATACGGCACTTCGGGATCCGTCCATAAGCGGCGTTCTGGTGGATGGCCATGATATCATGCCGGATGTGCGGGCGGTGCTGAGGCAAATGGAGAAATTTTGCAATTCGGTGATCTCAGGAGAATGGAAAGGATCTACCGGCAAAGAAATAACGGATGTAGTAAATATCGGCATAGGCGGTTCTGATCTCGGCCCCGTGATGGTTACGGAGGCCCTGAAAGCCTATAAGACCAGGCTGAACCTTCATTTTGTGTCGAACGTGGATGGGACACACATCGCTGAAACGCTGAAGAAGGTGGATCCGGAAACCACATTATTCCTGATCGCCTCGAAGACGTTCACTACCCAGGAAACGATGGCCAATGCACATTCTGCCAGAAACTGGTTTTTAGGGCACGGGGCCACTGAGGCTGATGTGGCCAAACATTTTGCAGCATTGTCTACCAACGCAAAGGCGGTTTCTGACTTTGGCATCGATACCGCAAATATGTTCGGTTTCTGGGACTGGGTAGGCGGACGATATTCCTTATGGAGCGCAATTGGTACATCCATAGCGCTGGGGATCGGATTTGACAATTTTCAAAAGCTGCTGGATGGCGCCCATTCTATGGATAAGCATTTCAGGGAAACCGAATTTGAAAATAACCTGCCGGTGATACTCGGTTTGCTGGGCATCTGGTATAATAACTTCTTCGGTGCCGAAAGTCATGCCATTCTTCCGTACGACCAGTACCTCCACCGCTTTGCCGCTTATTTTCAGCAAGGCGACATGGAAAGCAACGGCAAGTATATTGACCGGAACGGCAAAGTGGTGGATTATCAGACCGGCCCGATCATCTGGGGCGAACCCGGCACAAATGGCCAGCACGCTTTCTACCAGCTGATCCACCAGGGAACAAAGCTCATTCCGGCCGACTTTATCGCACCTGCACAATCACATAATCCGCTGGGTCAGCATCACCAGCTCCTGCTCTCCAACTTCTTTGCACAGACGGAAGCGTTGATGAACGGAAAAACGCTGGAGGAGGTCGTTCAGGAGTTCGTAACCCAGGGAAAACCGGAAGAAGAAATAACACGGCTTTCGCCTTTTAAGGTCTTTGCGGGTAACCGGCCGACCAATTCCATCCTCGTCAGAAAAGTTACGCCCTACATTCTGGGGTCACTCATCGCCATGTATGAACATAAAATTTTTGTGCAGGGCATCATCTGGAATATTTTCAGCTTTGATCAATGGGGCGTCG
The DNA here is from genome assembly GCA_036405495.1 of Sphingobacteriaceae bacterium. Taxonomy (GTDB): domain Bacteria; phylum Bacteroidota; class Bacteroidia; order Sphingobacteriales; family Sphingobacteriaceae; genus DASWTL01. The sequence goes on from DASWXL010000135.1 coordinate 2,248, forward strand.
AGCTGGGCAAGCAGCTCGCCAGCCAGATCCTGCCCGAACTCAAAGGAGATGAGAAAATTGAAAGTCATGATTCCTCTACGAACGGGCTGATCAATCAGTACAAGCTGTGGAGGTAACGAGCTTATTTCTTCACCAGCCTGATCTGGAATAGCTTGTCCCATTTCTTCCCGGTAACGAATAAGCGGTCACCTTTCTTATCGAAGGCGATACCGTTAAGTACCAGATCATCGGTCGCTTCGGGATAGATGCCCGAAAGATCGATCTCTCCCGTCACTGCACCGTTTGCAGGATCAATGATCACGATCTTGTTGGATGTATAGATGTTGGCGTAGATCTTGCCGTCGATCACCTCCAGTTCGTTCAGCTGATCGACCGGTCCGTTGTTATCGTAAACTTCCAGATATTTTTCTTCGAGGAAATTGTCCTTGTTCAGGAAGTGGATAACGTTGGTGCCGTCGGTATTCAGGATATGCGTACCGTCGAACGCAAGGCCCCAGCCTTCACGGCTTGGGGGATAGGGTAATTGGCCTGTTTTCTCAAGGGTGTTCCTGTCATAGATCAGGAAGACATGTTCCTGATAGGTGATCTGGATGACCTTATCGCCTACTACCGTTATCCCTTCAGCAAAAATATGATCGGGCATGTCTGTTTGCTGCAATACCTTCCCGGTAGCCACCTCAACTTTGCGCAGGCTTGATTCACCTCTGACGCCGTCACTTTCATAAAATATCCCGTCATGGTACTCCAGGCCCTGCGTATATGAGCTGGTATCATGCGGAAACGTCTTTACCACCTGATAGCCGAACTGCTCAGGTTGCTTTCCTGCCAGGAGGATAACGTTGGAGGTCACATCCTCTGCGTTGCCCGCCTGATAGACTTTCGCTGTAAACAGGCGATTGCCCATCGGCAGTTCAGCCGTTTTAAGCGTAATACCGGAAGTATCCGTTTTACGGCCAATGACCGTCGAATCGACATAGTACACCACCGAATCAAATGCTGTGCTGCCGAAATCAAGCTTAACCGGTATCGGTTCGCCTGCATGGACGCTTGACCCGATCTCCGGAGTTAGAAATGATACATGTTCTTTCGGTTTATCCGGTGTACACGACCATGAAGCGGTAATTATAACTGTAGTAAGCGTAAAAAAAAGTCTTTTCATCAATCTAAACTAACCCGGCCAGAAGGCATCCTCAATATGCCTTATCTGATAGCCGCCTTCCCTGTTAAATAAAATGGAGACGATGTCAAACCGTATCTCTCCGTTAAAATTCGTCTTATAAATATATCCGTTGGCTGCACGTTCCAACAGCCGCTGTTTTGAGAACCCGACAAAGTCTTCCGGCTCGCCGAAAGCATTGCTGCTCCGCGTTTTCACCTCAACAAAAATAAGCTGTTCGTCTTTGTATGCGATCACATCAACTTCGGCTTTGCCAAAAGTCCAGTTTTCTGCCACAATTTCATAACCTTCTTTTTCAAGAAAAGACTTTGCCAATTTTTCGCCCAGCTTTCCGAAATCGTTATGTGTTGCCAATTCTTTATCTTTGAACCGTATGATAACAAAAGCTCCTTTATACCTGCGTATTGCCGCTCTTCCATTTATCGGCGGTTTCCTGTATTACTATTTTACGCAGGGTCCGAACCTCATCGCCCAGGCAAGTCTGGCCGGAGCATTCCTGTTTATCCTGACTGCACGTATAATTGATTTTCTCAACAGGAAAAAAGCAGGCAGGCGGTCATGAGCGCATTGTACACAGCGCTCTGCTGATCACTTGACGATCACTGATCCTAAAAAGCCTGATATCCCCTTTTCCACTTCTTTTACCTGCAGGTACCGCTTCATCAGGATAGCCTGATTATCCGGATCATTCTCCGCCTGAATTTCGGCACGTATATTCTTCAAAATGCGGTCCACCTTGCGCTTCTTCAGGTGAAATATCCCGCCAAGGATCGTTGCCCGCAGGTTCTCGTTCTCATGTTTCACATAGATCTTTCGCTTTTCGAACCAGTTTTCGCTCAGCACATAGGGCGATGAGATCAGCGAAATCGCGAGCTCGGAAACCTTACTGTCGGGATGCTTGATAAAATCCTTGTCTTCCGGCAACTCACCGCGTTCAAGTCGCGCCTTATAGTCTTCGAACATTGCCCGGCATACCGGATGCTCCAGCTCCACATCACTCAGGTTCATCACCACGTACGGACCTATGTAGGTGTCGGTGATACCGTCCCAATGAACCAGTTCATGGCCGTAATTCAGCAACAGGCGAATGATCTCGCGCTCCTGATACTCGTCGGTGTCGGTAGTGACCCCTTCGGCCGGGAAATCAGGATGCGGCGGCGGTTCGGGATCCGGAAGCGGAACTGGCTGGTTGTCCCTCTTAGCTTTCCCCAAACGCATTTTATTGAGCTCGGAGATCAGGACCCGCTCTTCGATCTGAAGAATGGAGCTGCACTCCCTCACAAAGACCGAAGCCTTGATGCTGTCCGGAATTTTGGCGATACTTTCTACGATCTCCCTAATGATACCAGCCTTTTTAATCGGATCATTACCGGCATCCTTAAGGAGGATCGACGTTTTATAAAGAATGAAATCTTTCTGATTCTTTTCAATGTAGGTTTTGAAAGCGGAGCTCCCCACCTCATGTGCATATGAATCGGGATCGTGACCGTCGGGGAAAAGAACAACCTTAACGTTGAGCCCTTCCTCCAGGATCATGTCGAGCCCCCGCAGCGACGCCTTGATCCCTGCAGCATCGCCGTCATAAAGAATAGTGACGTTCTTTGTGAACCGGGCGATCAGCCGGATCTGCTCGGTCGTAAGCGATGTTCCTGAAGATGCTACGACGTTCTCAATGCCTGCCTGATGAACAGAAAGCACATCGGCATAGCCTTCAACCAGGTAACAATTGTCATGATCACGGATCGCTTTCTTGGCGTGAAATAGTCCGTAAAGTACATTTGACTTATGATAGATCTCGCTCTCAGGCGAGTTGACGTATTTCGGAACGTTCTTATCCGTCTTTAGCGTACGGCCGCCGAAGCCGATCACCCGACCGGTAAAATTGTGGATCGGGAACATCACCCGGCCACGGAACCGATCGTACAGCTTCCCCTTATCATTGCGGATCACCAGGCCGGTCTGCTCCAGATATTCTTCTTTATGGCTCTCCGCAGCGGCTCTATTCAGTAAAGCATCCCACTCGTCGGGCGAATATCCCAGTTCAAACTTTTTGATGATATCGTCGCGAAAACCCCGCTCCTTAAAGTAGCTGAGGCCGATCGTTTGCCCGGCCTGCGTCTCCCACATGGCATGCTGAAAGAACTTCCCCGCCCAGGCGGAGACAATAAAAAGGCTCTCCCGGCGATCGTCAGCAGCGATCTGCTCGGGAGACTGGAGGGTCTCCTCTACCTCAATGCTGTATTTGTTAGCCAGGTATTTCAGCGCTTCCGGATACGAGTACTTTTCGTGGTCCATAATGAAGCGCACAGAGTCGCCGCCTTTACCGCAGCCAAAACACTTATATATACCTTTATTTACGGATACGTGGAACGATGGCGTCTTCTCATTGTGAAACGGACAGTTTCCGATCAGGCTGGTACCCCGCTTCTTAAGATGCACAAAATCACCCACTACTTCCTCGATCCGGGAAGCTTCCAAAATCTTATCAACGGTTTCTTTAAGGATCACAGGAGTTTGTCTTCGGTAGCTGGAAAGATATGAATTTTAATTTTTTTTATAGTCTTTATGCAGAACAAGGAAACTGGCTCTTTCGGCCCGCTTGAACGGGATGTCCCAGCTGCCCTGGTAACTCACTTTCGTCGGCAGCAGGACTTCGTTATGATCGAAGTATCCAAGTTCGATGTTCATTTGCACATCGAAATCAAACGCCAGATTATCGTATTTCATATCGACATATCTGCCAAGGATCTGAAAATTGCGTTTATCAAATATAGTGGTGAGCTCTTTGATCATTAAGCCGTCTTTTGTCCAGTCAGACAGACCGGGCTTGACGGCGATCTTGAACCGGTACACGGGAATCGAATCCAGATAGGTGCCGCTGTAAAACGCATAATCATAATACTGACGCATATTGGCAGTGAAGATCTGTGTCTTCTTTGCAATAAAGGGAACACCTTCGATGGGCCGGCCCGGACTGAAGATCAGGGTTTTAAGCTTGTCTTTATAAGATTCGTTACTTTCTTTTTTTTTACCGGCTATGGAAACGGAGGGGGTGAAGTCTGAGTTATAGGCATTCATGAAAATGTAATCGAACATCTCCACGGTATACAACTGATACTTTCCGTTCCTTTTGAACATTTTTCCCTCATTTTTCTTTGCCAGGAATTCCATTTTTTGTTTACCGGTATTCTTATGGCGGATCTTCCGGTAAAGCTTTCCCTGAATGTTATTCCTCTTATCATATGAAAACACCTGGTTCTCGGCAGTGAAGTTGTACCTTTTCATGTTCCGGAACGCTTCGTAGAAGCTGGTATCATGGATGATCTCATTGATAAAGGTCTCGACAGATAAGCGTGTTGACGTGATCGTTACGGCAGAATCTATTTTGACAGTTAACAGGGTATCAGGATTAAAGCGGGGGATCTGCTGACTGACAGCGCTGCCGGCAAGCAGCAGGAAAAGCAGAACAGCGGCTACTGTCTTCATAACAGGCATGTATTGCGTTTAATTAATTACCCAGCCGCTTAACGGCGATATAAGCCATCAAACCGGTACCCGTTCTCAGGGCGTTCTCATCCACATCAAAGGTAGGGGTATGAACCGATGAGGTAATGCCGCGGGTTTCATTCCGTGTGCCGAGGCGATAAAAACAGGCCTCGGCAACCTGCGAGTAGTAAGCGAAATCTTCGGCGGCCATCCACAGATCAAGATCCAGCACGTTTTCTTTACCGAGATATTCTTCGGCAAACCCGCGTACCTGCCCCGTCAGCTTTTCTTCGTTGACCAGGAACGGGTATCCCTTCATAATGTTGAATTCACATCTGCCGCCCATACTTTCAGCAATGCCTTCGGCCATTTTCTTCATACGCTTGTGGGCTTCCGCACGCCAATCTTCGTCCATGGTCCGGAACGTTCCCTCCAGGTAAACCTCATTTGGAATAACGTTAGTAGCGCCGTTGGCGATGATCTTGCCAAAAGAAAGCACGCACGGAAGCCTGGGATCATTCATGCGACTGACAATTTGCTGTAATGCGATTATAATATGCGATGTGATGAGTATCGGGTCAATGTTCTGCTGCGGCTGTGCGCCGTGACCGCCTTTACCATGTACGGTAACATAGATCTCGTCGGTAGACGCCATGTACTTGCCGGAGCGGAAGCCCACCTTTCCGGTATCGATCAGCGGCATCACATGCTGGCCGATCACGGCCTGAGGGCTGGGATTCTCCAGAACGCCTTCCCTGATCATAATGCTTGCACCGCCGGGCAATCGTTCTTCTGCCGGCTGAAAGATTAATTTAACGGTGCCGCCGAATTCATCCTTAAGCTGATTCAGGATCGTAGCGGTACCCAAAAGGGATGAAGTATGAACATCATGTCCGCAGGCATGCATTACCCCCTCGTTCCTGGACCGGTACGATACATCGTTGGCCTCCATAATGGGTAACGCGTCCATATCAGCCCGGAGAGCTACGACATTTTCGGACGGCCGGTTCCCTTTTAAAAGGGCTACAATACCGGTATCGGCCATCTTCTCATACGGAATTCCGAGCTCATCCAGCTTTGAAGCCACAAATGCAGAGGTCTGGTGTTCCTGGAATGAGAGTTCCGGATTGGCGTGCAGATGCCTGCGATTTTCGACCACGCCGCGGAAGATCTGATCCGCCAGCTGCTGTATCTTGTTTTTAAGCATCTATCTGCGCAGATTAATTTGTTCGGAAATAATAAAAAGAGACGGATAATGCGGCCGCAGCTCATTCATGAACTTTTCGGCTTCCATCCGGGTACGGAAATCACCCACCCGGATCTTATAATTAGGCTGGATATAGCTGATATAGCTGCCCATCAGAGGATATCTGGCTTTGAAGCGGCTTTGGGCTTCATAGGCCTCGCTACGGTCGGCTCCGGAAAAGATCTGAACCCGGAAACCCTGCGTAGTGATAAGCGCCCCATGGGCGCTTTCCCGGTTCAGCTCGATCCTTTTAGCGATCAGGCTATCGATCTTCGGATCCCTGATCACCGTTACAGCACCCGGCGTCTGCCCAAAAGAATTCGAGGTTAAGACCAACGCTAAGATGAACAGGAACAAAGATCTCATTTCACGCTAAACTAGTCCATACCAACACCGTGGCAATTTTTATATTTTTTGCCACTACCGCACGGACAAGGATCATTTCTGCCGATCTTGTGCTCCACCCGTACCGGCTGCGGCTTTTGCAGCTCCCGCGTATCTTCTACTGGCATACCATTTGCGGATTGCGCTAGCTCTGGCTTCGAAGTTTTAAGTTTGCTAAGATCCTGCTTGGGCTCCGGACGGGCCTCTTTCACTTCTTCAGGCTCCTGCATGGGGATACCGCCCTTGAAGAGGAAGCTAACAATGTCCTTGTTTACAGTGGCCAGCATGTCTTTGAACAGGTTGTAGGCTTCCATCTTATAAACAATAAGCGGATCTTTCTGTTCGTAAACAGCGTTCTGAACCGACTGCTTAAGATCATCCATTTCACGCAGGTGTTCTTTCCACGCTTCGTCGATCAGCCCGAGAACGACACCTCGTTCAAAGCTTTTGAAGACCTCGTGACCGTTGGTCTCAACAGCCTTTTTAAGATTTGTCGGAACCTGAACGCCGCGGGTTCCGTCAGTAAACGGAACGACAATATTTTCAATATAATTGCCGCGCTCTTCATAAACGCCTTTCAGAACCGGCAGGGTCTGCTCAGCGATCTGATGCGATTTACGGTGATAGAATTCAGTGACCTGTTCGAATAGTTTATCGGTTAAGTTTGTTACCGGCGAATTTGCGAAATCCGGTTGGGAAACTTCCGGATCCACCGAAAAGACGCGGATCATTTCCAGCTGGAAGCCTTCGAAATTGTTGGTGTCTTTATATTCTGTTACGATATCTTCAACGACATCATAGATGGTATTATTAAGATCCAGGTCCAAACGTTCGCCAAACAACGCATTGTGGCGCTTTGCATAGATCACGGTACGTTGTGAATTCATCACATCGTCATACTCCAGCAACCGTTTACGGATACCGAAGTTGTTCTCTTCAACCTTACGCTGTGCACGCTCGATCGATTTGGTGATCATGGAGTGCTGAATTACTTCGCCCTCTTCAATTCCCATTCTGACCATGATGTTAGAGATCCGCTCTGAACCGAACAAACGCATCAGGTTATCCTCCAGGGAAACAAAGAACTGAGAAGACCCCGGGTCGCCCTGGCGGCCCGCACGGCCTCGCAGCTGTCTGTCGACACGGCGCGATTCATGTCGTTCTGTACCGACGATCGCTAAGCCTCCTGCTTCCTTTACGCCCGGACCAAGCTTAATATCGGTACCACGGCCGGCCATGTTGGTTGCGATGGTTACCGTTCCCGCCTGACCCGCCTCCGCAACGATGTCTGCCTCTTTCTGGTGTAACTTGGCGTTCAACACGTTATGTCTGATTCCGCGAAGCTTCAGCATCCGGCTGAGCAATTCGGAGATCTCGACTGAAGTGGTACCTACAAGTACCGGGCGTCCGGCCTGTGTTAAACTTACGATCTCGTCAGCTACCGCGTTATACTTTTCACGCATGGTACGGTACACCTTGTCTTCCATATCCTTACGCTGCGTCTGAACATTGGTAGGGATCTCGACAACATCGAGTTTATATATCTGCCACAACTCTCCGGCCTCGGTTGTTGCCGTGCCGGTCATACCAGCGAGCTTATGGTACATTCTGAAGTAGTTCTGCAGGGTAATGGTGGCATACGTCTGTGTCGCGTCTTCCACCTTTACATTTTCCTTGGCCTCGATCGCCTGGTGCAGACCGTCTGAATATCGGCGGCCTTCCATGATACGACCGGTTTGCTCGTCAACGATCTTAACCTTCCCTTCGTCGATGATGTACTCCACATCTTTCTCAAACAGGGTATAGGCTTTAAGCAGCTGGTTAACTGAATGGATACGCTCAGACTTTATAGAGAAATCACGCATCAGCTCGTCCTTACGGGCGATCTTATCTTCATTAGACAACGATGATTTTTCAAGTTCGGCGATCTCGGTACCAACGTCCGGCATCACGAAGAAATTAGCGTCTTCGCCCGAAGCAGTGATCAGTTCAATACCTTTTTCCGTAAGCTCGACCTGGTTATGCTTTTCATCGATCACGAAATACAGCTCAGAATCAACTTTAGGCATATCTTTACCCTGATCCTGCATGTAGAAGTTCTCAGTCTTTAACAGCGTCTGTTTGACACCGCTTTCGCTCAAAAACTTGATAAGGGCTTTATTTTTAGGCAGTCCCCGGTGGGCACGCAGTAATGCAAGACCGCCGTCATCAACTCCCCCCTTTCCGTCATTGATCTGTTTTTTTGCCTCGTTCAACGTAGCGGTAATGTATTGTTTCTGGGCATTTACCAAACGTTCGATACGTGGCTTCAGATCATAAAACTCATGCTCGCCGCCTCTCGGGATCGGGCCTGAAATAATTAAAGGCGTACGGGCGTCATCCACTAAAACAGAGTCAACCTCATCAACCATGGCAAAATGCAGCTTACGCTGTACCAGGCTGTCGGGCGACTGCGTCATGTTATCCCGCAGGTAATCAAAACCAAATTCGTTGTTGGTTCCAAATGTGATATCGGCCAGGTATGCTTTGCGGCGCTCTTCGGAATTCGGCTGATATTTATCGATACAGTCGACACTCAAACCATGGAACTCGAAGACCGGACCGTTCCATTCGGAGTCACGGCGGGCCAGGTAATCGTTTACTGTTACGATATGAACCCCTTGTCCGGCGAGTGCATTCAGATATGCAGGCAATGTTCCGACCAGCGTCTTACCCTCACCGGTCGCCATTTCGGATATCTTACCCTGATGGAGCACTATACCGCCGATGAGCTGCACATCATAATGGATCATGTTCCACGTAACTTCCGTTCCGGCAGCAAGCCAGCTGTTATGGTGAAGGGCTTTGTCGCCATTGATCACCACGTTCGGTTTGCGGGTCGCCATATCACGGTCAAACTGGGTAGCCGTAACTTCAACAACTTTGTTCTCCGTAAAGCGGCGGGCGGTCTCTTTCATGACCGCAAAAGCCTCCGGTAAAATTTCCATGAGCACTTTCTCCAGCTCCTGATCACGTTCTTTTTGAAGCTTGTCAACCTGTTCGTACAGGTCGGTTTTCCGGCTCATATCCAGGTCATCCGCCTCCGCCTGGGTCTTCAGGTCGTTGATCTGGCTGTCGATCCCGGCTAAGAAGGCCTGGATGCGTGACTTGAAATCAAGGGTTTTTTGACGAAGTTCGTCGTTGGTGATTGAAGAGAGTTTTGCGTATTCAGCTTTGATCTGCTCAACGATAGGCTGAATTTGCTTTATATCGCGTTCTGATTTGCTTCCAAATAGTTTACTTAAGAATCCTAACATAGTATGTGCTGTAAAAACGTCAATGCTTCAACAATTACGCCATGGGTGCCGCTAAAGCCAAATTGACATGTAAGTTTTCAAAATTACAGGAAATTAGTGAATTAGTTAACGACACAGCGACACTAATTATAATTCCAAAGTTCCACCATCTTAATTCATTTTATGATATTTGCGGCATGAATATCCTTTTACTCGGCTCGGGCGGAAGAGAAAGCGCCTTTGCATGGAAAATCGCCCAGAGTGCCCACTGCACGCAATTATATATTGCCCCCGGCAACGCCGGCACAGAAACGTACGGAATAAACGTGCCGGTCAGCGCTACTGATTTCGAAGCCATTAAAACCTTCGTTCTGGAAAATAAAATTGCCATGGTTGTGGTTGGTCCCGAAGAGCCGCTTGTAAGAGGGATCCATGATTTCTTTTTAGATGACGACGACCTGAAAAAGATTCCGGTGATCGGTCCGCAGAAACAGGGTGCCATGCTTGAGGGAAGCAAGGATTTTTCCAAGCGATTCATGCAGCGCTACAATATCCCGACCGCATCGTCGCGATCGTTCACGGTTGAAACATTAGCAGAAGGCATACACTATCTTGAAACGCAAACATTGCCTATTGTATTAAAAGCGGACGGTTTAGCTGCCGGCAAAGGGGTAGTGATAGCAGAAACACTTGAAGAAGCAAAGGAGGAACTCACCTCCATGCTTAAAGACTCGAAATTCGGAGCAGCCAGTAAAACGGTGCTGATCGAGCAGTTCCTGCAGGGTATCGAGCTTTCTGTTTTTGTACTTACGGACGGGAGCAACTACAAGATACTGCCCGAAGCTAAAGACTATAAACGCATTGGAGAAGGTGACAAAGGCCTTAATACCGGCGGTATGGGATCGGTTTCGCCGGTGCCGTTTGCCAATCTGGAGTTTATGCAGAAAGTTGAACAGCGCATCGTGATCCCGACCATAAATGGCCTGAAGGCGGAAAATATCCCATATAAAGGCTTCATCTTCATCGGCCTGATGAACGTCGGCGGAGAGCCTTATGTGATCGAGTATAATGTGCGCATGGGTGACCCTGAGACCGAGAGTGTCCTTCCGAGAATCGAAAATGACCTTGTCGAACTGCTTATGGCAGTTGCCGACGGGACTCTGGCTAATATCCAGCTTCGGATCTCACTGAAAACTGCCGCAACGGTAGTTTTGGTTGCTGGGGGATATCCCGGCGAATACCTGAAAGGCAAGGCTATTTCAGGCTTCCACAATGTTCGCGACTCGCTGGTATTCCACGCCGGAACGGAAAAGGAAAATGATGAAGTCAAAACATCCGGAGGGCGGGTTATTGCCGTGACATCTGTACAGGATACGCTGTTCGACTCATTACAACAGGCTGTGGCCGATGCCGGCAGGATCTATTACGACGGACGCTATTTCAGAAACGACATTGGCTTCGACCTGATGAAATTGCTTTAATGGGGAAAAACTTCCCCATTACATCCCGCAAAAACCGCACACTTCTTACAACATGCCCGCACATCGAATTGTAAACGCCATATAACCCTCTGATTTACCGCCACATCAGGCTGTTTCTATACGCACAGAACATTTGGCATAATGTTTCCGTAATAACCGCTGAATAATGGATCGTGGAAAGGACTTTATGAGAGTGGTGTTTGCAATAGTTTCTTTATTAATGGCGATGTTATTGGCCCATGAAGCCGTATTGGCCGATAATTTAATTAAGAGGAAACCGGCACCTAAGACAGACACGATCAGGCGAGTAACAGTCAGGGTTATAGCCAGGGAAAGGCCGACGAATTACGACAGTATTTTCCATGCCCAGCCAACCGGTGTAGCGCGAACGGCCGCGAACACCAAAAGATCAGCGGTTTCCGTGCCAAAAAGGGTTAATAAGTCATCAGCCGGGCGGTATCCAAAACGGTTGACGACAGATCGTCCTTCCCGAAAACCTGAAAATACCGGCGCTTTTACACAAAAGCGAACTGCGGTTGAATCAGCGCCCCAAAAACAGGCGCCCAAGCCGGCAAAGAAACCTTCCCTGCCGCCGTCAAAAACGCTACTGGCAGCCAGCACCGGCTCTGTCGGTAGCACCCAGGTTAACGAAGAAAAAACGGCCGCGAACAACCTGTTCGCAGAAGCCGGTGAGCCGGAGCAGCTGCAGGCAGATGTACCATCGGGCCCGGTGGAAACTCCGGTAAAAACAGAACCAGCCGTACGCGAACCGCAGCGTGCCGGAATTGCGGACAGCGCATTACCGGATGACAGTGATCTCACGGCAATAGCGAACAGCCGTGTAAATGACTTTTCTATTGAAAACTCGCCAAAAGCAAATAAGATCAGCTACATGTGGATCGGCTTCGTTCTTTTGCTCGCCGGAGTGGTTCTGGGCTTAGTGTTCGGCCGAACAGCGTTCATGATATCGGCGGTCGGCGTCGTCTTTCTGATAATCGGCTTTATGATCTGAACCGGCTGTATCCATAAAAAAAGCCACTCTGAATGAATGGCTTTTCTTGACGGGTCCGGCATCGGATGCAAACGGAAGCGCTACTTCTTACCCAGCACTTCCTCCAGCTTCTGACCCAGGTCATCGGCCCGCAGATTTTTGGCAACGATCCTGCCTTTCGGATCAATTAAATAATTCTGCGGGATCGCTACTATTCCGTACTGAACCGCAACAGCGTTATTGAAGTAGTTCAGATCTGACACATGCGTCCAGGTCAGCTGATCATCTTTAATGGCCTGCAGCCACTTGTCTTTAGCATTTTCCCGATCCAGCGAAACACCCAGAACGGTAAAATTTCTGTCCTTATACTTGTTGTAGTTGGCCACTACGTTGGGATTTTCCTGGCGGCACGGCCCGCACCATGATGCCCAGAAGTCGAGCAGAACATATTTCCCACGAAAATCAGAAAGCTTCACCGGTTTTCCGGCAGTATCGGCTTGCGTGAAGTCAGGCGCTATAGCCCCTATTGCGGTTACCTTAGCCTTTTCAATCGTCTCAGCAAACTCCTTCCCTGCCGGAGTCTCCTTAAGCGACGGGTCAAGTGCGGCGTACAAAGGCTCAACTTCAGCCGGTTCAGGATAGTATCCTCCATAAGAAAGCAGGGTGATAAGGCTTACGTAAGATTTTGGATTTGCCTTAATGAATTTCGCTGAAACTTCCTTTTCCTCTTTCTGAATGACCTCAAGTTTTTTTGTCAGCTCTTCGCGGTACTCAGGCGACTGCTGTTTTTCTTCCGGCGCTGCCGCAAATTCGGCATTCAGCGCCTTCATTTTCGCTTTTACAGGCTCGAGGGCAACCTGAAGCCTCGAATAATCAGCGTTGAGGGGCGAGCCTGTGATCTTCGCCGTCGACACGGAGTCCTTACCCGAGATGGTGATTTCGCCCTTTTCGAGATAGAGGTTCAGCACGTCGGCGGTACGCTGTTTCCTGACATTTGTCCAGCCGGAACCCTTTGCATCGAGTACCAGCGTTGCCCTGGCAGGCGCCGTGACATGGCCCTTGAATTCAAATACTCCGTTTTTGAGTACCGCCGAATCGGTTATACTGGCGGTTTCCGTACGGTAAAGCAAATATGCCTTAGCCGGCGGATTATACAAGCCGATCTTGCTCTTTATGGTAAAGCTGCCTTCCTGTGCAAAGGCAAGGGCGGGCAGCGAAGTTAACAGAACACTAAATAGTTTTTTCATGATTATCACTCTCTTAAGTAAACTCTGGCAGATTTGCAGAAATTAAATGTAGGTGAAAATCACTATAATAAAAAGAAACAATAGAATTATTACACTAGCTTCTGATAGGTACGCCACCACAGATCCGGCATTTCGCCGCCTACGGCTATCTCGTAGTCTTCGTAACGGCACGGCACAAGATGAAACCGTTCGTTCTGTGATCTCCCTGAGGGATAAGGTACCTGCATCCACCAGCGGTCGGTCTTTTTACTTTTCACGAAGATAAGCTCATGCGAATTGTCCTTCAACGGGGCACGGTATATCAGATAGTGAGATTTCGGCTGAAGAGGAAAATCCTTCTTACGGTTATAATAGCCGTCAACAAAATACCAGAGCATCTGGGCCAGCAGCATGGCGGTTTGGCCATTCTGATCAAATGCCGGATTGAATTCGTAGAAGCCGATAGACGACAGCTTGTCGTTCATCCCCGCATAGCGGCACATCTGGCAGGCTTCTTCGCCATAGAACCCGTTGGGTGACGCGTTGGCATTAGCTCCGGCATCAGACGAGCGGATAGCGGAAACGTCAAAGCTGATCATATTCGCATTACGGATAACAGGCTCGGTGGTATTGATACGACCATATACATCGCCCAGCCGGTGAACGTCGAAATAAAGCTTTTCCATAAACCGGAGGCTGTCCTGGTTCACATAGTAGGTCTGATACCCAATGTTGCTGAAGTTGAACAGGTAGTTAGGCGTATGCAGGAAGATCTTGTTGAGATATCCTTTTGAGGTGGTTCCGACCGCACCCGGATCACTTTCGTCTATATCGAACTGCGAGTCGACCACCAGGAGGTCAACCTTTTGTTCCAGGTCCTCATAGGCCATATACTGAGCATAAGTAAGATCCTGCCCGCCGCCAATGATCACCGGCAATATGTTCTTCTTTACAAGTTCGGCCGTTACGATCTTTAAGGCAATGTAGGTGTCTGACACCTGATGTCCCGGCTTGATGTTGCCCAGGTCAACGATGCGTGTGATATATCCGCCTTCATGCAAGGTATAGAACCGCTCGCGGACATAATCGGGCCCTAAAGCGCACCCCTGATTATTCACGGCATTCCGGTCTTCCTGAACACCGATCAGCGCAATATCAAAGCGGTCTTCCTCCAGTTCAGGAAACTCGCTTACGAACGCCTGGATCTTGTTTCCATACTGGCTCAGATAAAATCCGCTTTCAGGACTAAGCCTGCTTATATCAATAGGGGAGAAAAAATCAGCTAACGACATCTTATGAATTGGGGGCCTGCGTGCAGTTTTAGACAGACCAGCACCAAATATCAACTTTATTCAATTACTTTTGAAGGCATTTTAAAAAATTCCCCGCAGGATGATTTTAGTTACAGGCGCCACAGGTTTTTTAGGGTCGGAGGTTGTGCGGCAACTTGTGCAGCAAAATGCCCCGGTGATCGCCCTGAAGCGCCGGGCCTCTAAGATCCCTGAAACCTTGTCGTCACTGCCGATAACCTGGAGAAATGCCGACCTCCTGAATTACTTTGAACTGGAGGAAGCTCTGGAGGGTATCACCCATGTCTATCACTGTGCAGCAAGGATATCGTTTGACCCGGCAGAGAAAAAGCAGATGATCCGGGTCAACACCGAAAGTACCGCCAATATTGCCAACCTATGCCTGGATAAAGGTATCCGTCTGTTGCATGTAAGTTCAGTATCAGCGGTAGGCGATGCTAAAAACGGGGCTCCGATTACGGAAAAGGACCATTGGGCTTTCTCGGCTCAGCAGTCCGGATATTCCATATCCAAATATGAGAGCGAAATGGAGGTCTGGCGCGCCCACGCCGAAGGGCTTGACGCTGTGATCGTAAATCCGTCTGTAATAATTGGCAGACACTGCAGCAAAGAAGGCAGCAGCAAGTTGTTTGAAACCGTAAAAAAGGGTTTACGATTCTACCCTTCAGGCAGCTGCGGACTGGTCGACGTGGAAGATGTAGCGCGATGCATGATCCGCTTAATGGACAGCAGGGTCAGCGGCGAGCGATTTATCATCAATGCCGAGAACTGGGCTTACCGGGATCTGTTCAGCCAGATCGCCGCAGATCTTGACAAGAAGCCGCCCATGATCCATGCCCGCCCGTGGATGCTGAAACTGGCGGCGTCAACAGGTAATCTGATGTCGGCATTCAGGAATAAACGGTTCGGCTTAACCGCTGAGACAGCCATAAGCGCTTCACGGGTTCGCATCTATTCTAATAAGAAAATTAAGGAGGCCATCGGCATCGAATTTAAACCGATCAGGCAAAGCATAAATGAAATTTGCCAAACGCTAAAACAGTGAACAAACAATTTTTCATCATTGATTTCGACAGTACATTTACACAGGTTGAAGCCCTGGATGAACTGGCCCGCATCTCATTGAAAAACAATCCCAGAAGGGAAGAGATCTACGAAAAGATCGAGGCGCTGACCAATGCCGCTATGGAAGGAAAGCTCTCCTTCAGAGAGAGCCTCACCGGCCGCGTGCAATTGCTGGAAGCGAATAAAGATCACCTCAAACAACTGGTTACACGATTGAAGAAAAAGGTGTCGTTGTCGTTTGCCCGTAACCGCGTGTTCTTCAGGAACCATGCCGATGACGTTCTGATCGTTTCAGGCGGTTTTAAAGAGTTCATAACGCCCGTGGTCACCCCTTTTCATATCAAAAAGGAAAATATTTACGCCAATACGTTTGTATTTGACAGCGATGGAAAGATCATCGGATACGATGATCAAAATCCTCTTTCGGAAGAGGGAGGAAAAGTGCGGCTGCTGAAAGAGCTGCAGCTGGAGGGCGACATTTATGGCATCGGCGACGGCCATTCCGATTTCCAGCTTAAAGAGTACGGAATGATCAAAAAGTTTTTCGCTTACACCGAAAACATTGAAAGGAAGACGGTGACCGAGAAGGCCGACCACATCACTCCCAGCTTCGACGAGTTCCTCTATGTCAACAATCTGCCACGGGCGATCTCCTATCCGAAGAACCGCATCCTGTGTCTGGTGATCGGGGATGTGCCGGAGCAGGCCGTTCAGATATTGAAAAAAGACGGTTTTTCGATCCGCCAGAAAACAAGTTTCGAAGAAAAATACGTGAAAGACGTAGGTATGATGATCCTGGCCGACGGCGAGCACATCGAACCGGAGAAGCTCGGACGGGCCGTTAAACTTAAAACAATCGGCTATTTAGGAAACAGCCGGAATAAATTCCCGCATGAGCTGTGTACGGAGATGGGTATCGTGGTGTTCGACGATCGCAGAAACAATCCCCGCAACAGCGACTTCATCCCGAACAGGGTAATTGACTTCATCAATAAAGGCACTACGCATCTGAGCAGTAATTTCCCAAACCTTCAGCTGCCCCACAAGCAGGACTCGCACCGCCTGATACACATTCACCGGAATGTTCCCGGCATCATGGCGAAGATCAACAGCGTATTTGCCAGTCATGACATTAATATCGTGGGCCAGTTCCTGATGACCAACCCGGTGATCGGATATGCTATTACCGACGTCAACTCGCAGTACGACAAACAATTGCTGAAAGAACTGAAAAAAATAGATCATACCATTAAATTCAGGGTGTTATACTAATGATCAACGAATTACTGCGCGAATGAAAGAGTTGCTGCTCGTCTTTGCCGGCGGTGGAGCCGGCAGTATCTGCAGGTTTTTAGTCGGCCGGTTCTTCAGTACCTGGCAGTTTTCATTCCCGTGGGCAACACTGGCGGCCAATTTCACGAGCTGCCTTGTTTTCGGCGCCGTGATCATCTTAGGGGTTGAAAGAGTCAATCTTAACTATTCGCTTAAACTTTTGCTCATCACCGGCTTTTGCGGCGGTTTCAGCACGTACTCGGCATTTACCTTTGAAACGGTGGAGTTATTTAAGAACGGTCACGGCGGTATGGCAATAGCAAACATCGTGTTAAATTTTGCACTTAGTGTTTCCGGGTTATATTTGGGGATACTAACCGCAAAAGCTTTCACATAATGGAGATTACACCTGAGATCCTCGACCGGCTGGAGAAACTTCAGCAGAAATATTCGGCAATGGGCCAGGATATGGTTTCATACCTTGACGGATTACTGCATGCAGACTACCTGACCTATTGGGACTACATTCATCTGGATACCTTGTTAAGCCTTCAGAATCCTAAGACACAGTTTCCGGATGAAAAGATCTTCATTATGTATCATCAAATCACGGAGCTTTACTTTAAGCTGGTACTACATGAATGCGAACAGATCAGTTCATCTGAAAACCTGACACCCGGCCTGTTCACTACACGTCTAAAGCGCATAAACTCTTATTTCGAAGCATTGATCAATTCGTTCGACATCATGGTCGACGGGATGAACAAAGATCAGTTTTTGAAGTTCAGGATGGCACTGCTGCCTGCAAGCGGCTTTCAGTCAGGTCAGTACCGGATGATCGAGATCTATGCTACCAGCTTCGACCGGCTGATTGCGCCGGAAAAGCGGGAAGAACTTACTCTGTTAACTCTGGCGGATCAATTTGAATACATTTACTGGAAGTTTGGAGCTACAGAACTGTCCACCGGACAGAAAACCCTTACGTTAAAGCAGTTCGAAAAAAAATATTCCGCAACACTTACCGGCCTGGCCGAGAGCGTTACGGGAAGCAACTTCAGGACATTGCTATCGCGCTTGAGTACGACAGGGCCGGACACTGCAGAACTGGAGGACGAGCTGCGGCGGCTTGACGTTCTCGCAAACGTAAACTGGCCCCTATCGCATTACAGGTCAGCGGTAAAGTACCTTCACCGTGAACCGGAAGAGATCCGGGCCACCGGTGGCACCAACTGGCAAAAATACCTGCCGCCACGCTTTCAGAAAGTAATATTCTACCCTGAGTTATGGACAGCGGAAGAGCAGGAAAACTGGGGAAAAAGCTGGGTTCAAAGTGTATTGAAGACACATTAGCAGGGAGAACTTTATTAAACAAAAAGGGTATCTTTGCGTAATCTTGTAAGGTCAAAACGCTATTAAACGTGACAGATATTCTAAACATTGAAGTAAACAGAACACTTAATTCCCGTTTACAAACAACCGATTTTAACAACCTTCCGTTCGGCAGATCTTTTTCAGACCACATGTTCGTTGCCGATTACGAAGGCGGCGAATGGAAAAACTTTCAGATCGTGCCGTTTGGCGATATTATTATCAGCCCGGCGGCGGCTACGCTTCATTACGGCCAGGCTATTTTTGAAGGAATAAAAGCCTTCAAACAGGTAAACGGCAATATTTCGATCTTCCGCCCGCTTAAAAATTTCGAGCGCTTTAATATTTCTGCCGACCGTATGGCAATGCCGGCCGTTCCGGAGGAAATTTTTATGGGCGGCATGACCCAGCTTATCGGTTTCGATAAAGAATGGGTGCCATCGAACGAAGGTTCGTCATTGTACGTCCGCCCGTTCATGTTTGCTACGGATCCGATACTGGGGGTGCATGCATCTGATAATTATAAATTCATTATCATCACCTGCCCTTCCGGCGCTTACTATTCAAAGCCGCTGAAAGTAAAGATTGAAACACAATATTCACGAGCCGCCGAAGGCGGGGTGGGTTATGCGAAAACGGCAGGCAATTATGCCCGGTCGCTTTATCCGACAAGACTCGCTCAGCAGCAGGGCTATGACCAGCTGAACTGGACAGACGCCAAAAACCATCAGTACATTGAGGAATCAGGTACCACGAACGTTATGTTTGTGATCAACGAC
>DASWXL010000136.1:0-10987 GCA_036405495.1 Sphingobacteriaceae bacterium
CACTCAGCGATCCATCCTCCAAAGGCACACTCAAAAAAGCCTCGATCCTGCCGGACGAATACCTGATCCTATGCCCGGTTGCAGATACCGCCCAATACAAACCTTTTGGAAGAACACTCGGATTATCGCCCTGGCCATCCCTCAACAATCTATCCGATCAGATCGTCCTGAAAAGCTTCACCAACAGAACCGTTGACTCCGTAGCTTACGCCGATACCTGGTACAAGAACAACGTCAAGAAGTCGGGCGGCTGGACGCTCGAACGCATCGACCCCAAAGCTATATGTACCGGAAAAGAAAACTGGACGGCGGGTGAAGATGCACGTGGCGGTACTCCGGGCCAGCAGAACTCCGTATTCAGGACCGGCACGGGCAGCGAACCTTTAAAGCTTATAAGTGCTGTTCTAACCGACAGCATCACAATAACCTTAACATTCAACCGGGTGGTTGATAGCTTTACGGCAACCCATCCGCACAACTACAGCTTAAATAATGGTGCAGGGACACCTGTTTCGGCAAGTAATGACACCGGGGCACAGGTCATACTGAAATATCCTGCAGGAATAGCGAGGGGAAACACCTACAAGGTCACTGCTTCAAATATTTCAGACTGCGCCGGAAGCGTGATTTCCGCACCGAACAATTCCGCCGAATTTTTTTATGCGCAACAGATAGCCAAAGGCGATGTGCTGATCACCGAAATCCTTTTTAATCCCCGGCCCGACGGAGCAGACTTTGTTGAAATCTACAACAATTCGAACAGCAGACTGGATTTGTCTGACCTTGACCTGGCCTCGGTCAAAGGAGATAGCCTGATCAGCATCAAACCGATCAGCAGCGCTGCCCTGATACTTGAACCTGGAGCGTATTTCGTTCTGACGACCGATCCTGATAATATCCGGAAAGAATACCGAACGGAAAGCACGTTCAATTCCGTGAAAATGGCTTCCCTTCCCGCTTTCAATGACGATGCCGGCGTCGTTGTACTCGTCGACAATAGCAGCCGCATCGATCAGCTTAACTATAATGCAGCAATGCACCTCAAACTGATCCGGGATCCCGAAGGCGTATCATTGGAAAGAAGCAGTTTTAACCGGGCTACAAACGATCCGGGTAATTTTCGTTCAGCCGCTGCGTCTGCCGGATATGCCACACCGGGGTACAGGAATTCACAGTTTACTGTGGATCTGAATTCCGAACAAGAGGTCTTCCTCGCCTCTCCTACCTTTTCTCCCGACAATGACGGGTTTGAGGACTTCCTGGAAGTCAGATATCAACTGTCTGAACCCGGATGGATCGCTAATGCAACTGTGTATACAGACAGAGGCATCCGCATCAGGAAGATCGCAAACAATCTGACTTTAGCTGCAGAAGGATACCTTAACTGGGATGGACTCAATGAATCCGAACATATTGCTCCGGTTGGCATCTATATACTGTATCTGGAGATCTTTAATGAGCGTGGTCAGGTGAAGAAGTACAGGCGAAGCTTTGTTCTGGCGACAAAGTTGAATTGAGCTCTCGCAAACTTTTTTACCTTTGCTCAAAACCGATCTTAATGAATGAAACGATCCTCGTTATAGGCTCAAACGGGCAAATCGGCACCGAGCTGGTAACTGAATTACGCAAGATCCATGGCGAAACTAATGTCGTGGCCTGCGATATTCGTCGTCCGGATTATGATATAAAAGAAGCCGGTCCGTTCGAATTTGTAAACGTGCTTGAAAAAGACGTTGTTAAAACTATCTTTCAGAAATATAAGCCTTCTCAGGTGTACTTGCTGGCGGCTCTTTTATCAGCCACAGGCGAACAGAATCCGAAACTGGCCTGGGATCTCAATATGAACGGCTTGCTGAACGTTCTAGACCTGGCGCTTGAATATAAGACCCACAAGGTCTATTGGCCAAGTTCGATCGCTGCATTTGGGCCAACTTCCCCCAAGCAGCAGACCCCTCAGTTCTGTACCATGGATCCTAATACCGTTTACGGTATCAGTAAACTTGCCGGCGAGCGCTGGTGCGAGTATTACTTCCAGAAATATGGGCTCGACGTCAGAAGCATACGTTACCCGGGATTGATCAGCTGGAAAGCCGCACCTGGTGGAGGAACAACTGATTATGCGATCCATATCTTCCACGATGCTTTACTAAAGGGAAGTTACAATTCATTTCTTTCAGCCGATACCGAACTCCCTATGATGTATATGGACGACGCTATCCGCGGTACAATTGAGCTGATGGATGCCCCGGCCAGTCGTATACGAATTCGGTCAAGCTACAATTTTGCAGGCGTCAGCTTTAACCCTGAGCAATTGGCAGCCCAGATCAGGCGGCACATTCCGGGATTTACTTTAGGCTACCTTAACAATGATCCGCGCCAGCAAATTGCCAATAGCTGGCCACAATCGATAGATGATAGTCAGGCACGAACCGACTGGAACTGGAGACCTGAATTTGATCTGGCAAGAATGACAGATCACATGTTTTTAAATCTCAGGAAACAGCATTAGGCAGTTTATTTTTACTTTTGAATTTTCACTTTGAATTTTGACTTATAACATCCATGGGAAGAGCATTTGAATTCCGTAAAGAAAGAAAATTTAAGCGCTGGGCGAAGATGGCCGTTCAGTTTACGCGCTTAGGGAAAGAGATCGCGATAGCAGTAAAAGACGGCGGACCAAACCCGGAATCCAACTCACGTCTCCGTACCGCCATCCAGAATGCTAAAGCCGTGAACATGCCAAAGGACCGCGTTGATGCTGCGATAAAACGGGCATCAAGCAAAGATGAGAAAGGCTATGAAGAGTATGTTTACGAAGGATACGCTCCCCATGGCGTCGCGATCCTGATCGAAACCGCGACCGACAATACCAACCGGACGGTTGCCAATGTCCGCAGCTACTTTAACAAGGTCGGTGGAGCGCTGGGTAAAACCGGATCGCTGGACTTCATTTTCAACCGCAAATCAGTTTTCCGCTTCGACCCCAAAGAGATGGACCTCGAAGAGCTGGAATTCGAACTTATTGACGCCGGCCTGGAGGATCTGTATGTCGAAGAGGATGAAGAAGGAAATGACGCAGGAGTAATCCATACATCTTTTGAGGATTTCGGCAAGATGCAGAAAGCACTCGAAGAAAAGGGTATCGAAGTAAAAAGCGCGAAACTGGAACGGATCGCCCTATCTAGTACTGAGGTTTCAGAAGAAGAAGCTGCCGACGTATTTAAACTCATTGATAAGCTGGAAGAGGACGACGATGTCCAGGCTGTTTACCATAATATGGCTTAGTCCTCTTCTACAAGAGAGCCGAAAACTCAGGTATCAGAGCCGTAAATAATGTAACCCAATACCGACCAGGGTGTTGTCGACACCCCTGTTAGGAAGCTTGAGGCTGGCATTGGATATGTGCCTGATACCACTTCGCAGGTCAATTGACCAATGCCTGCCGACCGGAATCCGCAGGCCGATCCGCATGTTATCGGAAAAGATAAAGCCGCTCGACTGGCGTAGAGGCGTTGAAGACACATAGTGTGGCCCCGTGCCTGCCAGCGCGTAGACAAGAACTTTGCCGGCCGATCGGGTAGTGAAGACCGGACGGTACACCACCAGTCCGGCGTTAATGCCGGCTTCCCATCCACGGATGTTTCGTCCGGAGGCAGCGCCGGGACCATCTCTTATGGTGACAAAGTTAAGCTGTGGCTGCACAATATAATCGAGATACCATCCGCTGTTTTTCCTCCGGGAGACCGGCTTTTGAAACTCCAGTTCGATTAAGAGTGGCGAATAGACATATTCTACATTGTTAAAGTACCCCGAAATAATCCCTTTCTCGATAACGCGACCAACCTGAAAGCGATAGCGCGGTACATCAACGGAGTCCTTTCTATCATCAGATGGCGAAATTAACGTTAGGGCAGATAAAGCCAGAACAAGGCAATTGTTTGTGAGAGGCATGGTGTGAGCGTTAATTCAACAAGTAACTTTTTTTCGGGCTGCTTTGTTTCAGGTTGCTGTTCCATCCTCAAACACCTTTATCGCTTAAAGTATCGGATGCCGATACCCAGGAATGTATTGTCAATGCCGCTGTTCGGCAACTTAAGGTGAAAATTCGATATATGGCGGAGGCCGCCCCGGAGATCCAGACTGGTATTCTGACTGACCGGGATCCTCAGACCGAAACGGATATTATCAGAGAAGATAAACCCTTCTGATTGACGCTGAGGCGTAGAAGACACAAAATGCGGACCGGTACCGGCCATCACATAAACGGCAGCTTTGTTTTGAGACGCCACGGTATAAAGAGACTTATAAAAGACAAGCCCGAGATTAACCCCCGTCTCCCAGCTATGAGTATGGCTTCTGTCATTCGAAGTGAGTAACCTGTCCTGAAACCGGACGATATTAAATTGCGGCTGAACAAAGTAATCCAGATACCAGGTGCTATTGCGACTGCTTGAAAGAGGTTTCTGGATCTCGAACTGCAACAAAACAGGCTTATAGTTGTAATCGTCGGGCGTCTTGTCGTCACCGGATTTAACACTCTTCTCCAACTGAAAACCAAACTGAACCTTATATCTCGGGGTGGTAACTGTCGTATCCGGCGTACTGCCAGAAAGCTGAAATGAACATGCCGTTACCGCACCTATGGCGACACAAGTTCTTATCCACCGCATACAGAAATGAGTTAAGTATCTGTAGTAACTTAATTAGCCGGCGGTTGGTTTTATATGCAAGTTAGCATACAAGCAAAAAAAGCGTCCCTCACAGAACGCTTTTTTTTTCATATATCCTTTGCCTAAACAGTTGGCTTCAGCGACTCTTTTCTCACTTTACTGAGATTGACAGGCTGGGGTATCTTAACATAATAACCCGTCCCGTCATACTCACGCTTCCGCGGATGTTCCCGGCAGGCTTCTGAGCAGCAGCCGTCAAGTTTCCAGCCGCATTCGTCGCATTGGGTAAAATGTTCATTACACTCCGGATTTGCGCAATTGATCATCTTCGGCGTTATAGTATTACAATTGCGGCAGCGCGAGATCACCTCCGGATTCACCGAATTTACATTAACAGCAACGCGATTATCAAATACATAACACTTACCCTCGAAGTCTTTTCCGCCCGCTTCTTTTCCGTATTTGATAATTCCGCCATGAAGCTGATAAACGTTTTCAAAACCCTCATGCAACAACAACGCCGAAGCTTTTTCGCACTTGATGCCGCCGGTGCAATATGTAAGGATCTTTTTGCCTTTATACTTTGCCAGCTCATTGATCTTTGCCGGAAAATCGCGGAAATTCTCAATATCAAGCGTTACGGCGTTTTTAAACTTTCCGAGATTGTGTTCATAATTGGATCTGACATCAAGGACAACAACGTCATCGCGATCTTTCAGCGCCAAAAACTCCTCAGGTTCAAGATGGATCCCTGTCCTTTTTTCGGGATTTATAATGTGCGGATCCCGTAATCCGGAATGTACGATCTCGGGCTTATAGCGACAATGCATCTTGATAAACGAGGGTTCTTCCACCTCGTCGACCTTAAACTCGGTCTTTGCAAACCGCGCATCTGAGTGAACCGCATTCATATAGCTCTGGCATGCATCTACCGTACCCGATACAGTTCCATTCAGCCCTTCGTCGGCCACGATGATCCGCCCAACGAGACCTAACGATTTACAAAATTTGAGATGATCTGCCGCGAATTGCTCCGCATTTTCTATCGCACTGTAGCAATAGTAAAGAAGTGTGTGATATTTAGCCATAATTCATTGATACTGCTGCAAACAGCGTGAAATGTGCGGCAAAGATACCAAACTCGGGCAAATCTTCGAAATTGCGGCGTTATGGTTTTGTAATTTTAAAAGCCGTACGCCAGTTTGAACCCTGTCTGCAGACGTTCACCGCCGGCAAAAGACATCGCGTACATCGCTTTTATTCCGAACATATGCTTAACGCCAAACGCTACTTCCGTATAATCGGAAAGGACAGGAGTTGACAGGTAATTTACCGCAGCAAGTTCCTGCAATTTCAATTTCCTGACAAGAGGCAGCTTGTTGAGAATGAACCCGGAAAAGTTATGCTCAATATGCGCTTCTGCATACTGTTGAGATGTGCTGTACTGATAATACGGCAATAACAAAAATCCGTTAGACCTGGGCTCAAATGCCAGCGTCTGATTTCCGGAGAAATGCTTAAAGTCGGTATAGTACAGAATATTCCGGCTCAAAAACTTTCCGGCAGCCAGGTAAAACGACGTTTTGCCATACATGCCCACCGGAATATCAGATTTTGAAAGGTCTGCCGATAACAGCCCGAAGCCGACATCCGATCCGAAGAGCGCGTTGACCGCTTTGGTGTAGCTCAGCCCCAGCGTCGGCCACTTTGACGGAACATAGTATCTGCCGTTGGGATATGTGACGTACCTGCTGCTGAAATTATATGTAAGCCGCCCGCCTATCTTAAAGGCCTGGTGATCGGGAAAGAGCGGCTGGTCCGAAAATGGAACAAACGGATTATTTGACGTAAAGTCTGATCCGCTGTCTTCCCTCCATTTAAAATCGGTGGTATTGACCAGAGACCGCCTGTTGTTCCATTCAGCAAAGACAGATCCCTGCAAGCCGCCCGCCAATCTTCGGCTCAAAGACAATCGGGCATATCGCTTTTCATAAAGCTTCATGTAATTCCGCTCATAAAGCAGTGAATTGATGGTGTTTCCAAGCTGTGAGATCGTGCCCTCACTATTGAGATCAACTACATCCGACCCGAATCCGAAACCCAGGCCGGTTTTCCCTATCGGGATGTTACCCCGCAGACTCGTATGGATCTTTTCGTTCGAAAAGCCATAACGGATGGCACCTATTAAGTTCAAATACCTGTTATCCAGACTATCGATCTGCTTGCTGTATGAAGCTTCGTAGTTGAATCCCCACCCTTCCACCGTATTGTAAAACACTGAATTAAGTAACGATCCGAATCGATAATACTCTTTTTTATACCGGTTCCCGAGCGAATATCCTGTAAGGATGAAGGAACTCACCTTGAATTTATTGTTCGCCTTGTCGATCGAATCCAAATAAGCTTTCGATTCCCGTTTAACGGCCAACGCCTGCTTTTTGTGATAATCGTTCCTCTCTTCTTCAGTTAACGGGATCGGCCGCAGAGCCGACCAGTATGCCGTATCCCGCTTATTTACTTCCCTGGTTATTCGAAGCACCTCCGCAAATTCCCGCTTAGTAAATTGCGGATTGAGGTCATAGTTCTTATACACGGCAATGTAATAGCCCCCAAAGCGAAACCCGAACAAACCGCCTGTAAAATCAAACTTAACCGACGACGGCATCCATTTGCCGTTTACGGGATAAAACTGCTGACTGACCGTCAAACGATCTACAAAATTAATCCCCGCATCCCTGGTCAGATACAGATCGACGGAATGGATCCGCCAGCTGTCTTCCATGATATAAATACTTCCTCTGAATACGGGATCCGAGTTTCGTTTGGGGATCACCTGGATCTTGTTTACCAGTTCGCCGTTCTCTACAGAAGTACCGAGCAATATATAATTGTAGTAAAACAGCGCATTATCGGCAACCGGCGAGATCAGTGGCCGGTTTGACAGACCATCCCACGTGAAATGGTTCTCATAAAAGTTCATTTTCAGGTCGGTTGCCCGGTTGAAGCTAAAAGCGCGGTTGCTTCCTGAAACCTTCGACGAGATCATCTCTTCACGGTAGTTCCCTGGGCGTGAAAAGCTGAGCTGCGAAACCGATTCCGATAGATACAATATCCCCTGCCGGTTTGAATCAAGCCCCATCTGATCGGTCATTTTACCGATATCCTTACCCAGGAACTTCTTCGGTGCCTCAAGCATACGCTGCAACCCCTTGATGTAAACCTCGGCGGTAAACTCATCCACTTCGTGTAAGTGCACCTTCCTCTTGCGTATGGCATTTCGAATAATTGAATAGGCAGGATCTTCTCCGCCTGACGAGATCACAACATCTTTTAAACTGAAGGCCTCAGGAATTAACACCACGTCCAAAGCCACATCATTGATCAGATCAACTGCCTTTACCTGCTGCTTATAACCGATAGCACGGAAAACGATGTCATACTTCCCCTCAGGCAATACAAGCCTGAACTCGCCGTGCTCATTGGCGGATGTGCCTTTTGTTGAATTTTGGGCGAACACGCTTGCAAACGGAACCGGATTTCCGGTCGGATCTGCAACTTTTCCGGTGATCACAGAGGTTTGTGCCGAAACATAAAGGCCTGAGAACAGGCATGCAATAAAAAACAGTATCCGCATAGTTCTTGTAAAGATGCTTAAAAAAGCACAAAGGTGTCAGAAGCCGTAAAACAGCCGGAAGGTATGCTGCATATCCTGACCCGTGGGCCAGTAAAAGCCATAGTCGACCCGGAACATCAAACGCTGCAAGCCGAAGTATATTTCTTTATAGGTTGCCTGAGGCTGTCCAAGATACGCCCCTCCCACTATTTCTTCCAGCTTCAGCTTCCGTAAAAAGGGGATTCTCCGCGTTATAAGACCAGAGAAGTTATGCTCATAATGTGCTTCCAGGTACTTTTCGTTGGTTGAATACGTGTAGTAGTCGAGGAAGTGAAAATTGGGAAAAATAGGGTTATAGAATGCCGTCTGGTTACCGGTAAAGTGATGAATATCCGGGTAGAACAATGAATGTGAGTTCAGGAACGTGCCGGCGGAGACGTAAAACGAACTAAAACCATTAAAGCCAAGTCTTATTTTGTCCTGATAAAGATCAGCGGATAGAAAGTCATAGTTAACAGCCGATTGTAAAACGCCGTGGATACCTTTCCGATACCTCACTTTCAGCGTAGGATACCGGGCCGCTTCATAGACCTTTCCGTCGGGTCTTAAGGAGTACTTCCGCGCAAAGGTGTACGAGGCGGTGGTTTCAACGGTAAAGGCATTATTAGCAGGAAACAGGCTGCGATCAACCTCTTTAACGGAGCGAGGACCCGAGGTGAACATTTTACCGGCACTTAAGAACAGCGGCGTGTAAGCAACGTTAAACACCGGGGTTCGTCTGGCAATTTCGCCGCCGACGGAAATAATAAGCCCGTCCGCAAGCTCACGCTGCGTATACAGCGAAGTGAATTTGGACCGGTAAAACTGCATGTAGTTTCGGCCACCAAACAAACTCGTTATAGTATTATAAAAGAGGTTCAGTGTTCCCCGACTGTTCAGATCCAGAAAATCGGTTCCAATTCTGAAAACAATGCTGGCATGCCTTACGGTATCGTAACGATAGTTGACATCGACATTGGAGCTCAGCATCCGGTTACCAAAACCGTATCTGAGGTTGTGATTTACTTCCACCTCCCGGCGAAGACTGAATTGTTTATAAAACCCGGTTTTCAGTCGCACCCCCCAGCCTTCAGTAGTATTATAGTAACCGGTGTTCTTAAGCGATGATACATACCAGGAATAGTTATTCCGGTGGTCGCCCCACTTGTATCCGGTAACCAGGAACCTGGCGGGTTTAAACCTGTTGCTGAGTCGTTGAACAGAATCAACCACCCCGTCCGCAAGGGCCTGTGCCGAGAGGCTGTCTTTAACCCGATAATGCCGCAATTCGGCGGCTGTCAACGCTATAGCCCTGTTCTGCACCCAGTACTCCCGGCTCTTTTTGCCGGCGTCGTCATCCACCCGAAGCACCTCATTAGATAAAAAGGTTTCCGGGAAGCGGCCGATTTTCTGATATTCATTGTAAACGCCGGCGAAATAGCCGGCAAAATCGAAACCGAGGACCTTGCCCCGGGTTTCAAGGGTAACGCTCGCCGGTTTCCATACACCCCTGTCGACTTCCGTAAAATGTTGCCGTATCCTGATGGTATCTACAAAGTTGATCCTGGCAGGCTCAGTTAAATACAGATCGACTTGAAACAACCGCCAGTCGCCATCCATTACATAAATGAAGCCCCTGAATACCGGATCGGAGGTCCGCTTCGGAAGCACGCGGATTTTATGGATCAGACGACCGTTGTCCGGTTTTGACCCCACTAACTGAAAGTTATAATACCGGAATGCATTATCGGCAACAGGAGAGATAAACCACTGGTTCCCTAAGGGTGCCCAATGGAGGAGATTACTATAAAAGCTGACATCCAGATCGAGCGCCCGGTTAAAAATAAACCCCTGATGGTCGCCAGCCTGCTTTGATGAAAACATCAACTCCCTTTTATCCTTGTACGACTTGTAATAAAGTTCTGATATTGTTTCAGATTGGTATAAAATACCACGCTCTCCGGCGTCAACATTCAAAATAGTGGCAACATCGTCTCTGAAAAAACGCCGGGGGGCGGCCAGGAGCTTTTGCACTCCTTTCGTATAGATCCGGCATTGATAGTTTCCCTGCTGCCCGAGTAGCACCTCTCGTTGACTGATCACTCTCCTGACAATTGCGGCACCCATGCTTTCATCTGCCTGAGGTGAGAAGTACTCTTTTTCGAGAACCACGTTAAAAAAAATATCCTCCAAAACTTCGGCGTCAGCCGTGAGCTGCTTAAAATCAATATTGCTGTAAGTGAACCGGTATCTTCCCGACGGAATGGCAGCTTTGAAATATCCTGATTCATTGGCGCTGTAAAGCTTATTCAGAGGCTGGATCCTGACCAGGGCAAATGGCACGGGGTTTCCGTTCTCATCAGTAACCCTTCCGCTTACCGAAAGGTTAACGGAAAAAGCGCTGGTAACAAAAAACAGAAGAAAGCCTGTAAAGAAAAGCTTTATCATGATGGAATAACCATAATATCGCAGGCACTGTTTTCAGTCGTGTCAAAGGGGTTTTCGCCTGTGCACGGAAAAATGTAATTTTACCAACTATAAATCCAACTCATGTACACTACTTTACAACCCGTTTTACAACAAGAGCTGCAAGAAATCCGGGAAGCCGGCTTATACAAGCAAGAGCGGATCATCACAACTCCGCAGGGAGCCGATATCCGGGTTC
>DASWXL010000137.1:0-24893 GCA_036405495.1 Sphingobacteriaceae bacterium
CGCTGATTTCGCCGAGAACTGGCTGGCATTGCCGGTTGTTCGTGGACGGAAAACTGCAAACGAACGTTTTGCCGGAGCTTTAGATACCTACTGCATTGAAGCCCTGATGCAGGACGGTAAAGCACTTCAGGCCGGAACGTCTCACTTTTTAGGACAAAACTTTGCAAAAGCATTTGATGTGAAATTTACCAGCAAGGAAGGAAAGCAAGATTATGTTTGGGCTACTTCCTGGGGCGTATCCACAAGGCTGATGGGTGCATTGATCATGGCGCACTCCGACGATGCAGGCCTCGTTCTTCCGCCCAGACTGGCACCGATACAAGTGGTTATTGTTCCTATCCACCGGTCAGAAGAAGATCTGATGAAGATCACTGCCGTAGCGGATGACCTGATCGCGAAGCTTAAGGCCAGGAATATATCTGTTAAATATGACGACCGGGACACTCAGCGTCCAGGCTTTAAATTTGCCCAGTATGAGTTAAAAGGGGTACCTGTCCGCGTTGCTATAGGCGGCCGCGACCTCGAAAGTAATACGGTTGAGATCGCACGACGGGATACAAAGGAAAAAGCGACCATTTCACAGGAAGGCCTTGATCTGTATATAGAAGATTTGTTAACAGATATTCAGCAAAGCATTTACAATAAAGCGTTAAATTTCAAACAGCAAAACACTACGGAAGTCAATTCTTTTGACGAATTCAAAACGGTGCTTGATGAAAAAGGCGGATTTATTTCTGCTCACTGGGACGGAACTTCGGAAACCGAACAAAAGATCAAAGAAGAAACTAAAGCGACGATCCGTTGCATACCGCTAAATAACAAGCAGGAAGATGGAACCTGTATTTATACCGGGAAGCCCTCATCACAGCGCGTTCTTTTTGCACGGGCCTATTAACGGAAAATCTTAATTCTCCAAGCCTGCAAGCTCTTAAGAGTTGCAGGCTTTTTAATAAAAATAAATATTTCTTTAAGGATGAAACGTTTCCAAACATATTGCGTCAAATAGCCGATGTCGTGCTGGAATATTTGAATATATTTCTATTTTTGCCGTCCAAATTTTGATGAGTTAGTTTAATGAAAGTTTTAGTGAGTCGTTGGGAGCAGGCATTTCAAGAGCGCCTGTTTAAACGAAAGCTTCTGATCGGTCTTGCTTTTTTTGTTACGCTTTTGTCCGTTTTTCCGATATTTTATCAGCATATCGAGAAAAGGAACGGAATGGTTAATAATGACATCATTCTGGAATATCTCGATTCCTACGATGTCTCCCTGCCGATTTTCATCATTACGTGGTTCATTGGTGTCCTCGTTGTATGGCGTGCCATTCAAAGCCCGGCGGTTTTTATGGTATTCCTTTACGGCTTTATCATCTTAAATATCGCCAGATTTATATCTATCAGTCTAATTCCTTTTAATCCTCCGCCGGGTCTTATTCCCATCACGGATCCAATTGCTAATATTTTTTACGGGCCGAGTTACGTCACCAAAGACCTTTTCTTCTCCGGGCATACGGCTACACAATTTCTCGCTTTTCTGTGCTTACAGAAAAGAATGGATAGGATATTCGGATTGCTTGCTACGATCATAATGGGTTGTCTGGTACTCGTTCAGCACGTTCATTACACTATCGATGTGTTGTCGGCGCCGATCTTTGCATATCTGTGTTACCTACTGGCTGCAAAGATCGCGGGTAATCGGTCGCCTGACGAACTTTAGTGGCGGACTGATAATTTTAAACAGCTTCCCAGATAACATCACTGAACCATTTTCTGGAATCCAGGAAATGGTCCAAAGGCTTAAAGCCGGCTTTCAGCGCCATTTGGTCGGTCTGCTCAAGGGTGTATTTTTGCGATGTTTCTACAAAGATATTCTCATTTTCCTCAAAGTCTATTTGTTCGTCACTGATCCGGACCTTCTGATCAGCGAGGCTTATGATGTAGCTTTTGCAAGCCCCGGTTTCCGGGTCATAGTTTTCGAAATGTTCAAAGTGATCCAGGTTAAAATTGCCGTCGAGTTCGTTGTTTATCCTGTTTAGCAGATTTAAGTTAAACTCCCGTGTGATGCCTCCATGATCGTTATAAGCATTGAAGATGATCCATGGATTTTTGCGAAGATCGAAGCCCATGAGTACCAGGTCTCCCTTGTTAAGCTGCTCGCGCAGAGAGAGACAAAACCTTTCCGCATTAGGCGGCGTCATATTACCAATTGTTGCTCCAAGGAACAAAACAACCTTGGGTTTGGCAGATAGCGATTTAATTTCCGTCATCATTTCAAAGTATTCGCCATTTAATCCGCGGATCTTTAAACCCGGAAGCCTTTCAGGCATCATTTGTTCCAGATACTGGATAATTTGAGTGGAGATATCGATCGGATAATAGGTGAACGGGATATGATTTTCCATCATGCACTTTAATAGATGGTATGATTTGAAACCATTTCCGGCTCCCAGTTCGATAAGGTCGACACCGTTGAAAAAGCTTTTTATATATTCCACAATGGTGTCACACCGGTTTTGAAGGATCTCCAGTTCGCAGTCTGTGACATAATATTCATCCGAGTTCATGATCTTCTCAAAGAGAATATCACCTTGTCCGTCGTACAGGTACTTTGACAGCAGGTATTTCGGTGTTGAAGAGAGCCCTTTAAGTACATCATGTAAAAATTCACTCATAACTATTTTGCTAATCTGATTCCTGTAAACTGCCACTGCAGATGGGGGTGAAAGAAATTTCGATAAGAAATCCGGCTATGACCTGAAGGGGTGGCCAGGGAGGCGCCCCTTAACACCATCTGATTAACCATGAACTTGCCATTATACTCGCCAATCGCTCCTTCCGCTCTCGTATAGCCCGGATATGGGAGGTAGGCACTGTTTGTCCATTCCCACCGGGTTCCCCAATCTAATTGCTCAGCAGCAATTTCCCACTCGAATTCGGTCGGGAGCCTGAAGCCTTTCCATGCCGCAAAGGCACTCGCTTCGTAAAAATTTATGTGACACAATATATCCTCCGGAACAACAGATATAAGACCGCCGCTTAATTCGTATTTGAGCCATTTGCCGTCGATATGATGCCAGTAAAGGGGGGATTTATGATGCGTGCCTTTCACCCAATCCCACCCGTCTGTGTGCCAGAAGCGGAAATTCTCATAGCCGCCGTCGTTTATAAATTCAATATATTCCTTGTTTGTGACAAGGGATTTCTGAATGGCGAATTCCGAAAGCCAGACGTTGTGAGGTGCCAATTCATTGTCAAAACAGAAGCCGTTTCCTTTAAAGCCAATTTCATATATGCCCTTCGGAATGGTTATCCAGCTGTCATCAGCGATTTTGTCAGTGGCCGATACCGTCTTCTTATACGCAGGGAACAGAGGATTATGCCCCAGGATGTATTTGATATCTGTCAATAGTAGTTCCTGGTGCTGTTGCTCATGGTTTAATCCTAGCCCGACCAGTTCCTCTACTTCATGTGACAGATTATGCTGCAGTACGGAGCGCATGGCCTCATCAACATGCTGACGGTAATGATATACTTCCTGAACAGTAGGGCGGCTTAGGTTTCCGCGGTCCGTTCGCATAACATGAGCCCCAGCATTCTCATAATAGCTGTTGAAAATATAGTTGTAATCCGGATCAAATTCCTGATAGTTCTTTAAGTATGGCTTTAGAATAAAAGCCTCGAAAAACCATGTAGAGTGGCCGAGGTGCCATTTTGGAGGACTTACATCAACAACGGGCTGTACAACATAATCCTCCGTCTGCAACGGTAAACATAGTTGTACAGTACGCTCTCTTATCTGCTGATAAGCGTTTATTAGCATGGACAATAGTTGGGTGCGATAGGTTAACCTTTTAGCTGATCCGTTTGTTTTCCGGCACGTCATATACATTTGCACCGGGATTTTATATTTTTGAAAAAAACAAGATCATGAAATTCGGAACGAAAGCAATACACGCTGGCCAGGAACCAGATCCATCAACCGGTGCCGTTATGACGCCGATCTATCAGACGTCAACTTATTGGCAAAGATCCCCTGGAGAGCACAAAGGCTATGAATACTCCCGTGGAACAAATCCTACGCGAAAAGCGCTCGAGGACTGTCTGGCGGCTCTGGAAAATGCTGAACACGGACTGGCTTTTTCGAGTGGAATGGGCGCCACTGACGCAGTAATGAAACTCCTGAAACCCGGCGACGAAGTGATAACGGGGAATGATCTTTACGGAGGTTCTTACCGCGTTTTTTCCCGGATTTTCGCAAATTACGGTATCAAATTCCACTTTATCGACCTTTCCGACCCGTCCAATATTGCAAACTACAGCAACGCGAACACGAAGCTCATCTGGATTGAAACGCCCACGAACCCGACGATGCAGATCATTGACATTGAAGGAGTAGCCAGGATAGCCAAAGAGAAAAGTATCCTGCTGGCGGTAGACAACACTTTTGCCTCTCCTTATCTGCAAAATCCGATCGATCTGGGTGCCGATATCGTGATGCATTCAGTTACCAAGTATCTTGGAGGACACTCCGATGTGGTTATGGGGGCCCTGATGCTAAATGACACCGGTCTTTATGAGCGCTTACGGTTCATTTATAATGCATGCGGCGCAACTCCGGGGCCGATGGACAGCTTTTTGGTTTTGCGCGGATTAAAGACGTTACATCTGCGCATGAAGGCACATTGTGAGAACGGCAGAGCCGTGGCTCAATTTTTACGCAACCATCCAAAAGTGGATAAGCTGTATTGGCCCGGATTTACCGATCATCCGAACCACGATATTGCGAAAAAGCAGATGCGTGATTTCGGTGGAATGATATCTTTTACGATCAAAGGTGCAGACCTGGAGCAAACATTTAAAGTTGCTTCCTCATTTAAGGTGTTTGCACTCGCTGAATCGCTGGGAGGGGTAGAATCGTTGATTAACCATCCGGCTACCATGACGCATGCCTCCATCCCGAAAGAAGAACGTGAAAAGGTAGGTGTCACCGATGCATTGTTGCGATTAAGTGTGGGTGTTGAGGATATTGATGATCTGATCGAAGACCTCAGCCAGGCGCTTTCCTGATAAGGATCAAGCAAACATAGTTCTGCCTATGATCTCGGATCTTAAAGCCTTTCTGGATTTCAAAGCTGATCAATATAATAATCTGGCGTTCATTGAGAACGATCCGGTTGTTATACCGCATCAGTTTTCGTTAAAGCAGGATATTGAGATCATGGGCTTTTGGTCTGCTATGTTGGCCTGGGGACAACGGAGGACAATTATTAATAAATGTAATGAACTGATCCGCTTAATGGACGGGGCGCCCTATGATTTCATAATCAATCATCAGGAGACCGATCTTAAGCGGTTCTTTGGCTTTAAACATCGCACATTTAACGAGACAGACACGCTTTACTTTATTTATTTTTTTCGACACCATTATACCAAGTACCTGTCTCTGGAGGCTGCCTTTCAGCCTTCAGTAGCTGTTTTCCGGGAAGATTTTATGGCTGAGGTTGAAAAACATAACATGCCAGATGATTACAGTTCATTACCATGTTATATTTCTGAATTGCG
Organism: Sphingobacteriaceae bacterium; assembly: GCA_036405495.1. GTDB lineage: Bacteria > Bacteroidota > Bacteroidia > Sphingobacteriales > Sphingobacteriaceae > DASWTL01. The sequence goes on from DASWXL010000137.1 coordinate 5,559, forward strand.
AACGATGCAGGTCAGGATCGAAGACAGGTTAAATCATTTCCGGCATTACTTTTTCAGTTTGCCTGACTTTCCCCGGCGAACCATCAAACACGTTTCATCGCCAGCAAAAAAGTCCAGTTGCAAACGGCTGAATATGTTTCTGAGGTGGATGGTGCGAAGCGATAACAGAGGGGTTGACTTTGGTGTCTGGAACTCAATTAAACCTGCTGAACTTATCTGTCCTACTGATGTTCATGTAGATAGAGTAGCCAGAAAGCTGGGATTAATCACACGTAAACAAGTAGACTGGCAGACCGCCCTTGAACTAACGGAACGGTTAAGGGAATTTGATCCTTCCGATCCGGTTAAATATGATTTTGCTTTGTTTGGTCTTGGGATTGAAGAAAAATTTTAATTGTTAATTTATGAAGCAGCTAGTTAAGATCTTTACTGTTGGCGTCATGCTGGTTTGCAGCACTCTATCTGTTTTGGCGCAGGAGCGCCCCGGACAACATATTCTTGTTTCAGCTTCAAAGGCGGATCGGATCCTGAAGAAGCGGAACATCCAGGTTTTGGATGTCCGCACTCCGGCGGAAGTTGAGACCGGGCAGGTGCCGAACGCAAAAAATATCGATTTCAATAGTGAACATTTTTCAGAGCAGATCAATGCTTTACCCAAAGACCGGCCTTACTTCATTTATTGCCGGTCAGGAAAGCGTTCCGCAAAAGCGGCGGAACTAATGAAAGCTATGGGTTTTAAAATGGTCTATGAACTTGAGGGTGGAATAACGGCTTACAAAGAAGACAAGCAAGGGCGGATAAACTAATTTTGGGTTATCTTTGCCGAACTTATATGTCCGCATTTCAACATGATACTATAGTCGCACTGGCTACCCCCCAGGGTAGCGGGGCGATCGGCGTTATCCGGCTTTCTGGTACCGAGGCTATCAATATTACCAATAGAGTGTTTAGGGGCAGGGACCTCAATAAACAGCCTTCTCATACTATCCATTTCGGCACGATCCGTGACGGCGAAGTAATCCTTGATGAGGTGTTGGTTTCTTTATTCGTTTCACCGTCTTCTTACACAAAAGAGAATGTTGTTGAGATTTCTACCCACGGCTCGAAATATATCATAGAAAGCATTATCAGATTGCTGATCCGGGAAGGAGCCAGGGCTGCACAGCCCGGCGAATTTACGTTAAGGGCTTTTTTGAATGGTGGTATGGATCTTTCACAAGCGGAGGCCGTCGCTGATTTGATCGCTTCCAATTCCCGGGCATCGCATCAGGTGGCCTTACAGCAGATGCGTGGCGGGTTTTCCAATGAATTGAAGGTGTTGCGTGACCAGCTTATTCATTTTGCTTCGATGATCGAACTTGAACTGGATTTTGCTGAAGAGGATGTAGAGTTTGCCAACCGGGAAGAATTAAAAGCGCTGATCTATCAGATCAACAGAATTCTTCTACGCCTGATCTCGTCATTTGAACAGGGCAATGTGCTTAAAAATGGGGTCCCGGTTGTAATAGCAGGTAAACCAAATGTCGGAAAGTCTACCTTGCTGAATGCGCTGTTGAATGAAGAACGAGCCATTGTTTCCGACATCGCGGGTACGACACGCGATACGATCGAAGATGAGATCAACATTCATGGTATAACCTTCCGCTTTATTGACACGGCGGGTATCAGGGAAACCCATGATATAATCGAAGCAAAGGGGGTAGAGCGGACTCGGGAGAAAATGCGGGCCGCAAAGCTTATTATTTACCTTGTGGATCCCTCTCAGGACCTTACAGACATCGAAAGACAGCTTGCTGAAGCCGATAGCTTAAAGATTCCTTTGGTGTTACTGGTTAATAAGTCAGATCTGCTTAGTCCACAGCAACAACAGGAACTGGCGCACCTTAACCCGAATTTCATTTCTGCTAAAAATAAAGAAGGTATCGAAGAGCTGAAAGAAGAGCTCCTCCGAAAGGTCAACCTTAACAATATTAGTACAGATGATGTAATGGTCACTAATGTACGGCATCTGGAAGCCCTGCAACACACAGAAAAATCATTGAACCGGGTACTGGAAGGTATAGATAATCCGGTGACTTCGGATTTTCTTGCTATGGACATCAAACAGGCGTTGCATTACCTTGGTGAAATAACGGGTACCGTTACTACCGATGACCTCCTTGAAAATATTTTCAGCAAGTTCTGTATCGGAAAGTGATCCCTTGCATCCAAAAGTTCCCAGTGCGATGAAAAGATACTTATTCATTACAGTTGTAACAGTCAGTTCCATACTGACATTTTCTTTTTCAAATAATGACCAAACGCCTGACAGGAAAGAGTCAAGAGATAAGCACCTTAAAATATGCGTGATAAGTGACCTCAATTCCAGTTACGGATCGGTTTTATATAGTGAAGATGTCAGCGCGGTCGTTAAACATTTGTCGATCATTAAGCCTGATATAGTGGTGTGTGGCGGCGATATGGTAGCCGGTCAGAAGGCGTCGTTAACAGAACAGAATATTGCCGCGATGTGGCAAAGTTTTAACGAAACCATTCTGAAACCAGTAAGTAAATTAAACATTCCGTTCGGTTTTACCGTAGGTAATCATGATGCGTCTCCGTCGTATGATACCGACCGGATGCTGGCAGCTGAGTTCTGGAAGCAAAACAGAGCCCTAACCAGATTGAATTTTGTGGATTCGACGCACTTTCCTTTTTATTTCAGCTATATCGAAAACAATGTTTTTTTTATAAGCTGGGATGCAGCGGGCTCAAAAATAAAACCGGAGGTATTCGAGTGGATACGGAGGCAGCTTAATGGAAAGATTGCAAAAAGAGCCCGGTTAAGGATACTTTTGGGACATTTACCCTTATTCCCGGTAGTTGAAAGTAAAAATAAGCCTGGCGAAGTGATTTCGAATGCCGATAGTACATTGACATTGTTGAAAGAGAACGGCGTTGACCTATATATCAGTGGTCATCAGCATGCGTTTTTCCCGGGGCAAAAGAAGGGGGTACGATTATTGAATGCAGGTGCAATTGGCGACGGGCCACGTAAAATAATGGGGCATCCGGAGGCGGCAAGAAAAGCTTATACTATTATCGAAGTTCCGGTTAAAGCGACAAAAAAATTTAAATACCAAACGTTCGTTCCCGGATCGAATGATTTTATCGACATTGAATTGCTTCCGGATTCAGTCGTTGGATTCAACGGGACTCTCAAAAAAGAGCCCGAATAGAGCTGTAAAGTATTACCTTTAGTGATCTTATATAAAAACTTCTTATCGTAATGAAAAAATTGTTAGTACTTGGGTCTTTCTTATTGCTCTGTTGCGCTGTTAATGCCCAGACGACCAATCCCAATTATGACGAGGCATTGGCCAGGTCGTTAGGGGCGGACGACTACGGTATGAAATCATATATTTTTGTTATTCTCAAGACCGGACCTAACCAGATTGCCGACAAGGAAAAGGTCAATGATCTCTTCAAGGGACATTTAGATAATATCAACAAGCTTGCTAACGAAGGCAAGCTGGTTGTAGCCGGCCCGTTTGGCAAGAATGACAGATCTTATCGCGGCTTATTTATTTTAAATGCTAAGTCGTTTGAGGAGGCGAATGAATTATTAAAGACAGACCCGGCCGTGAAAGAAAAGCTTTTGGACGTTGAATTATACAACTGGTACGGCTCTGCGGCTCTCTCTGAATATCTAAAGGCTCATAAGAAAATAGAAAAGAAGAGCTTTTGAGATACTTAATGAGTTCTCACCAGATCTTCCTTCATGGCCAGGTCTTCTTCTGCCATGTTGTAGATTAGCTTCCGAAACCGCCATTTAGCGAAAGCAGGTTCCTGATACCGGTTCAGGAGCTTAAAGAATTTTTTGAAGTTGTGTATCTCTTCCAGCAATACGCCCGGAACTATTCCGTTGTTGTCCAGAATTTCACGGATAGTATATTGGTTGTCCTTGACTACCCAGATTTCAAAATCCCTCCCGATCTCTTCGGCTTTGTCAGGATCAATGCTCGCATTAACACAGATCACTTTATCTCCCGGTTTCATTTATTCAGTGCCAACGCTTGTGGTCCAGATATCCCGGTAAAGCTTCCATTCCCCATCGTCGTTGTGTTTCCACATTACCATGTATTTACCACGGTCCATAGTTTGTCCCTCACTTCCGGTTAATGTGTATTCACCAGTTGAGATCGCCGTATTGTTATGGTCTTCAATTTCGAGTATATGTAGTTTTATTTGATTGACGCCGTTGTCCATCGCCGACTGCCAGTATTGCTGTATCGCCTGCCTGCCTTTTACAAAGTCCATCCCTGCCGGAAGCAACATGGCATCATCCGTGTAGAGGTCGGCAATCGCCCGTGAATTAGCTTGAACAAACGCTGTTTCAAACATCTCATCTGCTCTTTTAAGACCAGCATGAACTTCGTTAGCTAATACTGTCATAGTTCGTTGTTTTTAATCGGTTACTTGAATTTTGTCTTATTTTCTCATAATAACGCCACACCCGATGCGGCTTCCGGCATTTCCTGTTGGTTGTGTCTTGTAATCATCGACACCGGAATGGACAATAATGGCTTTGTTGAGAATATCTGTCGTCGCGTCGCCGCCGATGGTCCACCTGTCTGATGAAAGGGTGATGGTTCCGGTGCCCTCGCCGTTCAGTTGAACATTACCGATATCGCCGGAGTGATATGCGGAAGAGCCCCATTTACCATGTTGTTCGTTTGTAGGGTTCCAATGGCCATGGGCTTCTTTTCCCGAGTCGCCGCAATCCCCGTGCTCATGTATGTGGACAGCCACGCTTTTGTTGGCCATAGTGGGAAAGGTGATAGCAAGCTTCATGACTACTTCACTGCCGTTCTTTTGAGAAAACACCGCTGTACCATTACCGGTAGTATCTGTCTTTGTACCGGTTATTTCGGCGAAAGCACCTGCACCAGACATAGTATCACTCATGGCCGAAGTATCATCCATGCTGGTGTCTGTAATGGTGGTATCTGCGGTTTCGGTCATTTTACCAGTGTTGGTACACCCGGTCAATGCCAGGAGTCCGATGCAGAAGAAAACCGTTGTCATAAAATTATTTGTTCTCATGATCATTATTTTTAAATGTCAAATCTAGATATGGTAGCCCTGAAGTTGCTTGCTGATCCTGCCTATCACGTCGTCATTAATATTCGCGGGGTTCTCGGTAACGGTCCACGTTCCATCCGGGGAAGCTTTGAACGTCGCAACCGGTTCCCCTTTCAGTAATATTTCATAGATGACGTCATTTCGTTTGTTTCTTACCTCGTAATCCGTAAATGAGCCATCTTGCATCATTACAAGTATATTGAAGCTATCCATCTGCCTGTTTTGTATTGAATAACCCTTTGATATTCTTAATGTTTGGATGAATTTTTGGCTTGTTGAATGAGTTGATGGCGTGAATTTTGCCATACGTCGTTATCCGTGTATGAGCACCATATGTTTCGGAATGAAAGCAGAGCATTCATTAATAAATAAAACCGTTGTGATCACCGGTGCTTCGAGCGGTGCCGGACGAGCGGCTGCTCTGGCTTTTGCTGCAAAAGGTTCAACAGTAGTTTTGGCAGCCCGGCGCACCAACGCCCTTGAAGAAGTCGTCGAAGAGTGCCATTCTCTGGGAGCACGGGCTGTTGCGGTTACTACGGATGTTAGTGACGCAGACGGCATGAACCAGCTTGCAGATGCAGCCAATCGCTATTCAGGCCGTATTGATGTATGGGTGAACAACGCCGGCGTGCTCGCTGCCGGAGAGTTCACGACGACTCCTATCGATGTTCTCGAACGCGTCATCAGGATCAACCTGATGGGATATATCAACGGAGCGCATGCAGTTTTACCGTATTTTAAAAAACAGGGGCATGGCATTCTGATCAACAATATCTCTGTAGGTGCATGGTTTCCGACACCTTTTGCTGCGGCATACACAGCAAGTAAGTATGGTGTGAAAGGATTTTTTGAGGCATTACGTGGAGAACTGACGGATTATAGGCATATATACATATGTGATATGTTTCCTGCTTTTCTCGACACTCCAGGCATTCAGCATGCTGCTAACTACACCGGCAAAGCGTTAAAACCAGCGCCGCCTGTCTACGATCCTGAACGGCTAGCCGCGGCTATGGTTGACTTGGCCCGCCATCCCCGCGAGTATACGACCACGGATCTGACTGCCCCGTTACTTAGGCTGACTAACTCGTTGTTTCCCGTACTAACACGCCGGGCCACAGCGGCGCTTATAAAAACTTATTTGAATAATGCAGATCCGATTGAAAAAACCGCGGGAAATCTATTTTCACCATTGCCGTTCGGGACAGGTATCTATGGCGGTTGGAGAACCTATCTCAGGTATAAAGTTGCCGTTGCTGGTGTGATGTTCCTGGGATTGGCCGCCGCCGGCTCACTGATCGGAATATTATTGAAAAAATGATACACCTTGCGTATTATTACCTGACGACGCTTTTTTTGTTATAAGACCTTAAAAGTTCAACACAGAATACCTAAGCGGTTCAGGGATCGTTATACAGGAATGAAAAAAAACATATTTATAGCCATAATTGCGCTTTCTGTTTCGGCTTGTGGTATCAACAGGCAGGTTGATAACCTTAAAGCTTTTGAAAAATGCAAATATGAAGTAACTGCTGCTGATAGCGTTTATGTCGGAAATATGGATGTTTCTCAAATCGTTAATAAAAACGGGTTCGATCTTGTAAAAATGCCAGGTATCGTATTTGCGATGCTAAGAAAAGATGTACCGTTGAAGGCACGGCTAAAACTCAAAATTCAGAACCCTACAAATGCGGAGGCTGCAATTAATCAGTTTGAGTATAAGGTTCTCCATAAAAGTATTGAACTGGCCAGTGGATATGTGAACGAAAAAGTGCGCGTTGAACCAAATGGCGGAGTGACCACTGTGCCCATAGATATTCATTCCAACATTTATCACGTACTTGCAGATCCTAAAGCGCAGCAGGCATTTGTTGATTTCATTTCGGACGACGGGAGCCCCGGAAAAAAGGCAGTTTTAACGATAAAAATCAAACCAACACTGGATATTGGAAATAAACAGATCAAATATCCCGGTTATATCACGATCGACAAGGAAATTACAAACAAGATATTGTTTTAATCCCTATTTACCAGATGGCGATATAACCTTGACATACCAGTGTGATTGAATAAGATTTGCCAGACTTATCCCTGAATATTCTATCCTGCCCGCTGTCTTCAGGTTTTCTTCGCTCGGCCACGGATCGCGGACAATAATGGAGCGAATAACAGGACCATTCGCTGTTGGATAATAACTGCAGGCTGTAATCAGAACCGTATGCCCGGCAGTTGGACCGGTTCTGTACCCGATTAATACAGGACGTTCGTTGACCAGTTCTTCAATCAGGTAAGACGGTGTGGGAGGGCCGTGATTCAGCTTAGCTTCTACAATATAGTTTTGCCCGTCATTGCCAATTTTCCAGTTGTTTAAGTTCGCCGTTATTATTTCTTCGTTCGCTGTACGGTTCGGTAACTGGCCTGATCCGTCCTTTCCATAAGACTTTGATACAACCTGTTCCTGGCTGATGTCGACGCCGTAGTAATTGAAGATCATTTGTATTGATGCGGCCCAGCACCATTGTGAGTTTCGTTGTGATGAAGAAACGTAGTTAAATTTATCCTTTGTGATTCCGGTATAGGTCGCTTTGTGCTGTGCCGGTGCCGTCGCTGGTACTGCAAAAGAAAATATCAAAAGGAGTATGCTCAGGTTTTTCATATAAACAGATCTATATCTACGACCAAAGACCCGGCCTGAGGTTTAATCATGGCTTTTCGTGCTGCATTTTCCCCGGATGTCAATAAGTGGCCTGAAGTTATCAAAACCGTTAAAAAATGGTTGCGTTTAACAAAAATGAAATAAATTTGTGCCTTAAATTAATTGGATGGAAGCCGGCTTAAATAAAGAAAAACCTGTGGTTCGCCTCCGGGCCTTCCGCGCCGTTGATGATCCGGAGGCTTGCGAGCTTTTCGTTCAGGGACATGCTCATGTTTTGACAAGCATTGGGGTCACTAAAGTTACTTCTTCCAAGAATGAATGGACACAGAATCCTGCGGCATTCGTTTTAATTGTTGAATCGCTGGACGGGAAAAAAGTTTTTGGGGGCGCACGGGTGCATGTGGCCGGCGGTAGTGAACCGCTTCCTATAGAACAAGCGACCGGAGCGCTTGATAAATCAATATTCGATCTGGTATGGCGATATGCGCAACATGGCACTGGTGAGATCTGTGGTTTATGGAATTCACGGGAAATAGCCGGTTATGGTATTGGCAGCATCTTTTTAACGCGTGCTGCAGTGGCTATATCAACGCAGATCGGTTTGCAGTCTCTTTTTGCCCTATGTGCCCCGTATACGGTCAAGATGGCGGAAGCTGTAGGGTATGAGATCGAAACCAGCATCGGAAATAATGGTACCTTTTACTATCCTAAACTCGATCTTCTTGCAACAACCATGCTCTTAAAGGATGTTGACTCCTTGGCCAAAGCGGCTGAAGAAGACAGACATGCTATCTTTAAACTTCGGGATAACTTAAATCTTGTTAAGACGGAAGTTCTCAGAAAGAAAGAGATTGAAATCCACTACGAAACCCAGATAAAGAATCTGGATCAATGGAATTTGGAAGCTACCATCAAAAACGCCGGAAAGATGTTCAGCGATGTCAGGATCGACGAGCGAAATCTAAATCTCCTGTAAAAGTAACATCTGGTCAATCCCTTCGTATAACTTGAAATCACTAATGGAAAAGCATTATAATCGCGGCTATCTGGAAGATACCGGTAATTTCTTAAAACAATTAAAAGAGGCCACATACACTCCGTTCACTCATATCCAGGATGGAATTGTAATTGATCTGGGGTGCGGTACGGGGATGGACGTCATACAGATATCCGCTCTTCTGCGAAATTCTGTTAAGGTGGTCGGCATCGATCATGACGACAATATGCTCGAAAAGGGAAGAGCGGCGGTTTCAGAAGATCCGAATATTGAGTTTATTTGTGCTGAGGCATTTCCCATACCGTTCGAAAATGACACGGTATCCGGTTTACGTGCGGAGAGGTTAGTACAGCATCTGAAGGAACCTCAGCGGGTAATGAATGATATTCATCGTGTTCTTCAGCCAAACGCACCGTTGGTAATTGTTGAGACAGATTGGCCCGGACTCATCTTTTACAATGAGCATCGCGACATCGAACAAAAGCTCGTCCACTACCTTACGCATGCGAAGATAAATAATGGAGAAGCATCCAGAAAGATCGTAGCGTACATGGAAGAAAGCGGATTCAAAAACATTCAGATCGACATCTTTCCTTTTGTTTTGAGAACACTCAAAGAGGCCAACATGTATCTATGGATCGATAAGATCATCCATGAAGCGGCTGATCAAAACTATATCAGTAACGAAGAGCATCAGCTTTTCATGAATGCGTTAGAAAGTGCAGATGCCAAAAAGTGTTTCACCTGTTCAATTAACATGTTGGTTGTATCAGCCTTAAAATGATTTTGCGTTAAATGTATCGGAGATATTTGATCCTTTTGGCCTGTGTTTTCATTGCACATTCAGCCTTTACACAGGTTATAATTACTGATTCTCTGAATCGCGTAGCGATAGGCGACCAGGTTTCGGTACTCAAACCCGGCAAGGAAATAAGCTTTGCAGATGCCAAAAGTTCTGCAGATTTTGTGCCGGTTGGACAAAAAGTTCCTAACCTGGGTTTGTCTGCGGTTAGTTACTGGCTAAAATTCACTGTTCAAAATGAAAACCACTCCGGCAGCATTCGTCTGGAACTTGCATATCCAATTTTGGATGAGGTGGAATTATATAAGCCGCAGACTGGAAATAGCTTTTCGAAAAATCTCCTTTCAGAAAGACAGCGGTTCGATCTGAGACGCTATAAGCATCCCAATTACATTTTCGACCTTGACATTCCCAAAGGAACAAGTAAAACCTACTATCTACGGATAAAAAGTGCAGAGGGGCTTATTGTACCGCTGTATATAAGTCGTCCTGTGAATTTATGGGAAAAGCTGGTGACTGAAAATCTTGTTTCGGGGATCTTTGCCGGGATTGTATTGATCATGTTCGTATACAATCTGTTTGTTTATTTTTCGGTCAAAGACAAGAGTTATCTCTATTATGTATTTTATGTTGCATTTGTCGGATTAACTCAAATAGGTATTAAAGGATACACTTTTCAATACCTATGGCCCAATTCCATATGGTTCCAGGGTAAAAGTGTTATCCTTTTTGCTTGCATGAGCGGGATCGGAGCTTTATTGTTCACCCGAAAATTTTTGCAGACAAAGTTGTACGCGCCAAAATCAACTATTCTGCTTTCGGTCCTGATCGGTCTGTTTTTACTTGCATGTCTTATTACACTATCGGGCTACGAACAAACGGGCTTTCAGATTATGCAGGGCACCACTACGCTACTGACACTGTTGGTGCTTTCCGTATCCTTTTATGTAATGCGAAAAGGATTCGCACCCGCTAAATTTTTCTTTGCTGCATGGTCGGTGTTGTTAACGGGAGCGATTGTTTTCTTGCTTAAGGACTATGGGATCCTTCCATATAATTCTTTTACGGGTTACTCCATGCAGGCTGCGTCAGCATTAGAAATGGCGTTGCTATCTTTCGGTCTTGCAGACAGGGTTAACATACTGAAAAAGGAAAAGGAGGCTTCACAGGCAGAAGCACTCAGAATTGCGAAAGAGAACGAGCGGATAATCCGCGAACAGAATATGACTCTTGAGCGAAAAGTGGCTGAGCGAACTGCTGAACTCAAAGAGGCAAATGAAGAACTTAACACGACTTTGGAAGATCTTAAGCAGGCGCAAACCAAACTCGTGGAATCGGAAAAAATGGCTTCATTGGGTCAGCTGACCGCTGGCATTGCCCATGAGATCAACAACCCGATCAATTTTGTGACGTCAAATGTAACCCCATTAAGGCGGGATGTAGAAATGCTGCTCGATACGATCGCCATAGTAGAGGAAGTTGGATTATCTGATGCGTCGTTCGACGCGAAAAAAGAGAAAATCAACGGATACAAGGAAGAACTGGATTTTGATTACCTCAAGATTGAAATTGACCATTTATTGAAAGGTATCCACGAAGGGGCATCAAGAACTGCAGAGATCGTTAAGGGGCTCCGTATATTCTCGCGTGTCGATGAGGATGACTTGAAGCGCGCGGATATTAATGAAGGGCTGGATTCAACCCTTGTGATCGTCAATAATCTGTTAAATAATCGCATCGAGGTCATCAAAGAGTACGGTAATCTTCCACTGATCGAATGTTATCCCGGTAAACTTAACCAGGTGTTTCTCAATATCTTTTCAAACGCAATTCATGCGATAAACAAAAAGCATGGGGAAAATGCCGGCGGATTCGTAAGGATCGTAACATCTCATAAAGAAAACAACGTTATCGTGACCATTCTGGATAATGGTATCGGCATGGATGAACAAACGAAGAAAAAGATCTTTGAACCATTCTTCACTACTAAAGAAGTCGGGGAGGGTACCGGCCTTGGGATGTCAATTGCGTATAATACAGTTAAACGACATCAGGGTGATATACAAGTCAACTCAATTGCAGGAGAAGGTACCGAATTTTCTCTGATCCTTCCTGTTATTCATGTTGTACAAGGGATTCCTGTAAAGTAAAATTAGAGAAAAGGTTCAAGTAATGTAGCGTTTTGTACGTTATCTTCACGAACTTTGCCGGGAATTATTCAATGGCTGAGAAAATAAAGATCTTATATGTGGATGATGAGGCTAACAATCTCATCGGCTTCAAAGCTTCCTTCAGAATGGATTACGTCGTTTTTACGGCGACCAATACCGATGAAGCGAAAGCTCACCTTGAGAAGCATCCCGATATTCGCATTGTTTTTTGCGACCAGCGGATGCCGGGTAAAACCGGCGTTGAGTTTTTTGAGGAGGTTCGAAGTGAGTTCCCCTTACCGATCCGTATGTTGATCACCGGCTATACGGATGTTGAGGCGGTGATAGAGGCTATTAATCGGGGCCACATTTTCAGGTATGTGAAAAAGCCGTGGACGGATGCGGATATCAAGTCTGCCATTGAGGAGAGTAACAAATTCTATATGGCCAATTCGTTGCTGGCTATTAAAAACGAAGAGTTGCAAACAGCGTATAATGAGCTCGATAAGTTCGCCTATAGTGTAAGCCATGATATCAGGGGGCCGTTATCCGGGATCTTAGGCGCTATCAGATCAGTCAAGTACCTGAACAACCTGCAGGAAATGAAGGAAATGCTGCAGTTGATGGAAAAGTCCGTTAAGCAACTCGATACCTTTATTCTGAGTGTGCACGACTACTATAATCTTCAACGTGGCGATCTCAGAATTACAGATATCGACCTTTCTGAACTGAGTAAAGATCTGGACGACATCTACAAAGCCTATTCAGATACGCATTGCATTGATTTCACCGTTCACGTTAATCAAAACGGCCCGTTTCGAAATGATATAATGTCAGTGAAATTAATTTTGAATAACTTGCTGTCGAATGCATTCAAGTATCAGAAAAAAAACAGTGGAAACAGGCGTGTTGAGCTAAATATTGAAGTTGAAAAAGGAACTGCCCGGCTTACCGTGACCGACAACGGAATCGGCATTGCGAAAAGACACCTTGGTGAAATATTCAACCTTTTTTACCGGGCTACTGTGCAGGAAGCCGGCTCGGGGTTTGGTCTGTATAATGTGAAAGACGCATTGCTGAAACTCAATGGTGACATCGAAGTAAATTCGACAGAAGGCGAAGGAAGTATATTTAAAGTGACAATACCAAGTAAATAGATTGAAGGATGAGTGAAAAAGTACATTTTATTATTATTGACGACAGTGAGCTCGATTGCTATATCGCTGAAAAGCTTATCAAGCATACAGTGAAGTCAAATACGATCAGAACGTTTACGCTGGCCGAAGAGGCCCTAAAGTATATCAGCAGCTCTCAGACTGAAACGGGAAAGACCATTGTCCTGCTGGACGTGTTGATGCCTATTATGAGCGGGTTTCAGTTTGTTGAAGAATTTGAAAAAATGCCACTTGAAATTCAGGAAAAATTTATGATCATAGCTTTGACCACTTCGCTGAACAAGAATGATTTCAACAAGATAAGAAGTTATCGTTCCGTATCTAACCTTTTGGATAAGCCGCTTACCCCGGAACTGTTACTTCCAATGCTTGAAGGCGTAGGCCTTGAAAAAAAATAGAAGGTTTTCCATCGCCCAGAAGTTGCCACCCCTTAGGCCTGATTGAGTCCTTCAAGGCTTTTGAAGATGGATATCATCGCCTTTCCTTTTTCGGAAAGCGTGACGTCATCGAACAAAGGCCGTTTGGATTTTCTGTTATCGCGATCGTTCTCTTTGCCCGTTTGCTTTCTATTTGGATTCCTTCGGTGATCGTTCCCTTTAAAAACAAGTTTAGTCGCGGAACATTGATCACACTGGTGTGGGGCGGACTCGGGGGAGGGGTTTCGATAGCTCTGGTTCTTTCTATGGGAAACGATCCATACAAAAATATGCTGCTTGAAATCACCTGCTTTGTTGTGGTATTCTCAATAGTATTCCAGGGGTTGAGTGTCAGAAAGGCTGCCGGCAGGGTTCTGGTCGACAGGATTAAAACAACTCATAGGTTGAATTAGAAACTGCTTGCTTCACGCGTCGCACTTCTTCAAGGAAACAGGCTATAAGCAGTTTAGGTTTGTATAGAACATTTAACTGGTTATAACTTTGAAGCACTTTCATGCCCTGCCGTGAGGCGAACTGCATCGGCCAGATTGCGTTATGGCGACGATTGCTTGGTTACCCACCGATCAAGTATGACTAACAACGTCCGGCTTGTCGCTTTCCCGTCGCTCAAAAACAAAATGCACTTTTCCGCCGCTTAACAGCAGGGAAGCATTAAAGGTATTTCCCGATTTAGATTTAAATCCTTTGATCACCGGAGTTTTTCCATGCTTGAGCAGGGTTCTGATCTGGTTGTCGCTAAGTTTTTTTTCCGACATAGTACGCCAGATCACGAACTTGCAACCACTGGTAAAAGCGGAGCATCCGGCAGCTATTTCATGGAAACGTATAACGCCTCTTTTGCAAAGCGGGCAAGTAACAGCATTCGGATCATTTTCATTGGGAAGGAGTTCAGTCAGGCCCTTACCGGCCTCAAGCAGTTCTTTAGTGATTGACCGGGTATATTCCCTGATCTCGTTTTTGAACTCACTGACCGATGCACCCGATCGGATCTCTTCGAGTCGCTTTTCCCATAAACCGGTTAGCTCGGCTTGAGCTATCTTTTTCTCTTTTACTAACTCATAAACCGCGAGGCCCTTGTCCGTTGGTAACAGATTTTTCTTTTCCCGTTTGATGTATTCGCGTTTTATTAATGTTTCGATAATGCTGGCACGGGTTGCTGGTGTGCCAAGGCCTGTATCTTTCATGGCCTGGCGCAGTTCCTCATCTTCAATCTCCTTACCCGACGTTTCCATTGCTTTCAGCAAACTGGCTTCATTATATAGCGGTTTTGGTTTAGTCTGCTTTTCCAGCAGTGCTTTGTTTTCTATGGGAAGATCTTCACCCTGCCTTACTTTCGGAAGTGTTACGTTGTCTTCTTCCTCTTTTTCATCGTCGACCTGGTTAAATACACTGCGCCATCCGGCCGATTGAATGACCGTACCGTTGGCAACAAACGTCGTTCCGGATTCTATCGTGATTTTCGTCAGTTCTTTTATGCATTCCTGATGAAATGCTTCCAGCATCCGACCAGCAACCAGATCATAGATCACCTGGAGGTCGGCCGGAAGAGGGCCCGGTTTGTTGTTTGTAGGCAACAGCGCGTGGTGGTCGGTAACTTGTTTGGCGTTAACACTTCGTTTATTTAGAGTCGCCGTTTGTAAAAAGACTGCTTGTCTTCCAAAGGCGGGATGCTCGGTTTGAATACTGATCAGTTCCGGAATGGTAGCGAAAATATCATCGCCGATATAACGGCTTCCCGTTCTTGGATACGTGATCAATTTCGATTCGTAGAGCGTCTGTGCGAGACTCAAGGTCTGATCGGCTGTAAAGCCTTTACGTTTATTGGCTTCCTGCTGTAAGCTGCTCAGGTCATGAAGCAAGGGTGGCTGTTCTTTTCTCGGCTTTATATCAACGCTTAAAATATTGCCCCCCGTGGCATGACCCGATGCGATATCTTTGACCTGCTCCAATACAGCTTCTGCTGCTGATCTTTCTTTATAATTCTGGGTTGACAGCGCCTTAAAACAGATTTGGTCTTTGTTTAGAAAGATAGCGATCTGATAGTATATCTGGGGAACGAAATTTTTGTTCTCCTGAAACCGTGCACAGATCATGGCCAGCGTCGGCGTCTGTACTCGTCCCAGGGAAAGCACAGAACGGTTGCCAGCCGCGATACTTAACGCCTGGGTTGCATTAAGGCCCACTATCCAATCGGATTCCGAACGGCATTGAGCTGAGAAAAACAGGGTATCGTAGTCGCTTCCCGGTTTTAGATTGCGGAAGCCGGCTTTTATTGCTTCATCGGTTTGGGAAGAGATCCACAACCGTTTGAATGGCTTCTGACATTTGAGATGGTAATAGATATATCGGAAAATAAGTTCACCTTCGCGTCCGGCATCGGTAGCAACGATGATCTCGGTAGCCTGATCGAAAAGTGATTTGATCACTTTCAGCTGTTTCACAACTCCGGCATCGTCTTTTAAGCCGTCTTTAGTCCTTTCCTGGCGTACCGCCAACTTGAAGCGTTCCGGTAGCATGGGGAGGTTTTCTACCCGCCAGCCCTTAAAGCCGTATGCTTCAGGTGCAGCCAGCTGTATGAGATGACCGAACGCCCAGGTGAATGAATAGTTAGGGCCTTCAATATACCCGTCTTTACGACTCGTAGCACCAAACACTTTGGCTAATTCGCGGGCAACAGACGGCTTCTCGGCAATAACAACTTTCATTTTGCAAATATCGTGGTTAAAATGCTAATGTGCCAATCTGCTGATCTGCCTACGGGGATGAGCGAAGGCCTACGCAGAGCGTCGACCAGGGATGACGTCTTCAGCCTGTGTTTACGTAAAACGACTGACAGCGTTGTAAACGTAACGCGGTTAACGTAAAGTTAAGGTTTTACGATAACAGTTTCTGTCTCAATAAAAATTCAAACTGATCGTTTGAAACTACCAGTTTTTCGTTCATTTCTTTTACGTCCTGATTTTCCCGGTAGACCTGGTATGCGCGGGTTATCGTCATGTCGAGTTCTTCTTCGTTCCAGGGCTTAGCCAGGTAATGGAAGATCTTGCCTTTATTTACCGCCTCAACGACAGCGTTCATGTCAGCATAGCCCGTTAACAGAATACGCATAGGATCCGGATACTTTTCGAGCACCTTTTCCAAAAACTCAACACCGGTCATATTTGGCATCCGTTGATCTGTTATGATCACATCAACGTGCTTGCCTTCCATGATCATCATGGCCTCATCACCACTGAGAGCGGTGTGAACAGTGTATTTCATCCGGAAAGTGGCCTTGAACGAGATCAGGTTATTCTCTTCGTCATCCACATATAAAATGGATATCTTCTTATCTGACATTAACGTATTAAAGGTTGTGTGTGTAACGTGTACGCAAAGATACTACGCCGGTTACGATGTTTAAACGAAAAAGTTGGCTCTATTGTATGTCAAAGGTCAATTTTGCCTGTGCCAACCAACAGTTTTTGTTTTTCGCCGGAAACTTATGTCGTAGCAGCTTGTTTAGAAAAGAGCTAACCTTTTGAAAAACATTGTTATGGCAGAGATCCATGTTCAGCGCAAACGCCGGAGCCTTTGGTGGCTTTGGCTCCTAATCATAATAGTTTTAGCGGCACTTGTCTGGTACTGGTATTCCAACCGTTCACCGGGCAACGACCTGTCGCAAAGCACTGACCCCGTTACTTTAACCGCTCTTTTTGCGAGTGTTAAAGTTCAGTTCCTCACTTAAAACTAACATCATGGAAGCATATGAGAATAAGCATTTGAAAGAGCTCGGTCACAGTAAGTTTGAAGTGGCGCCCGGTCAGTCGGACATCCGCGGATGGGTTGTGAAAAACGAGCAAGGCCGGATTTTAGGACGGGTTGATGATCTGGTGATCGATACGGAGTCGGAAAAGGTAAAATACCTTGTTGTTGACCTTGATGGCAATGAGATGCAGCTTCGTGACAGAAAGGTCCTTCTGCCTTTGAATGTGGCTCAATTGAATGAGCCGTCAAACAATGTGATCTATCCCGGTACGATGGCGAATGAACTTGCCGCAATTCCAACCCATGAAAAGGGAAGGTTTTACTCGCGTACCGAAGAGCTTATACATGACGCTTTTTCCGCCAGAGGCGAAAGATCTGATGTTTCCGGATCTATTGGAGGGATGACGTCAGGTGAAACTGCTCATTCATTCATTACGGAAGAACGGCCGGCGCAGCAGGAGCGACCAGTAGGCTATGCCTCCGAAGGGTGGGATTCAACGAATAAAGAGCAGAAGCATCAAGACCGTCCAAAGCCACAGGACCAGCCCTTGAAATATGCGTCAACGGGTCCGGATGTTAATCGGCCGCTGATAGACGAAAGCGCCGGGCATGAAGGAATCACGCCATCTTCCGGACGGAAACAGACTAATGCCGGCGGTGAACAAAGAAAAAGTGACCGTGTGTACACTTCCCCTCCTCAGATGCCGGAAGGTAAGAATGAAAGTAGCGAGCCATCAGCAATGGCGGATAACGATCGGAGCAGTTCATCAGAACGATCAATCAGCCATGCATCAATTGGACGTATTATGCCTGAAACAACACGGTCGTCTGCTATGCAGCAGCGGAAAACGGTCGTAGGCATTTTTGATCATACTAATCAGGCGCAATCCGCAGCCGGATACCTGGAACGGGAGGGATTTCCAAGGGAGGATATCGATATTTCATTGCGTGATGCCGACGACTATGATACATCACGGCAAGGAGAAGATCGCCATAGCGGCATAACTGATTTCTTTTCTTCGCTGTTTGAAGATAACGATAAAGCGCAAAATTACACCGACGCTGCAAAGACCTGCTCTGTTGTAACGTTAACTTGCGAGTCATCAGAGGATGCGGAGCGGGCTGCCCAAATTCTGGATAATCACGGTGCCGTCAATATAGACGACCGGTATGAGGCCCATCGCCATTCCGATACCGATACGTTTACCCTGGGAGATCGTGAAAAACGAAAATATCATAGCCTGATTGTTGACAGTCCCGATCAAAGCAAGGTCAGAGGATTACGATAGGATGTATCCCTTTATAAATAAGTAAGGCTGCCGAAGCAGCCTTACTTATTTAATTCTATGCCAGATAACGGTGCGTCATTACGCCCAGTTTCATCAAATCGTACTCCTCTTTTGAAATAGCACCTTTCTCTTTTAATTCAAAAGCGTTATTTAATGGGTGTGCCGGTGAACTTTGAACTACCCGGGTTACTTCATTCGAAAAAGCTGTAGCGTTGGAAATGTTGATATGCTTAACCTGGTCAGTGTAATTTTCTCTTCCTTTGGCACTTAAGGTTCCGAGGTTAAAGAATTTGCTGAACTTACCATTATCAGCGTCGGTTTTGTACAATTCGAAAACCGGAATATGCTCGTACTTTTTAGACCACGGCCATCCTTTTTGAACCACCACGTATTCGGGGGTTAGATACCATTTTACCATAGAAGCCTGGACAATGCGCAGCAACGCAGGCAGGGCAATGACAGCGCCGATCAACCGGCTGTTTGTATCGTCCTGAGTGATGAAATAAAGTCCGGCGGCAAGGAAAACAACCGGAAAAAGATATACGATCCAATGTTTTTTGGCGTAAGCAATCGCTTCTTTACGCAGGTGATCAAATGATGGGGTAGTATGGTTGCTCATAATTTTGTTATATTCTGTTGCGATTATACGCAGTTATTTGAAATTCGGATACGAAATTATTGTATTTTTTATCATTATTTGCTGCTTCGATTCACTGGATAATGATGCTCACCAATCAAAGCTAGACGGCATTCTAAGGAAAACTTCACATAATAATATTCATGGTGCAATTTTTCACGTTGCATCTTTCGATAACAGCACGAGTCTGATCAGTGCAGCAGGAAATATCGGCGTCACCGACGGTATTTTATCGCAAGCATTAATAAGCTGATGATTTCGGCGCTGGTTCTTCCGCTGTGCAATGAAAGGAAGATAAGATAAGATAAGATTAGGGATATA
>DASWXL010000138.1:0-22242 GCA_036405495.1 Sphingobacteriaceae bacterium
TCCGGAAGGGTCAACAGTGCGTCCTGCAGTTTCTTTTGGGCCCGTGTCCCGTTGAAATAGCTGTCGTCCTGCAGTGAATCGGCCAGGTAGCTGGCATCGTCCAGGGAAATGTTATTCTGGTTTTTCTTTTTATTCAGGAAGGTGATGCATTCGTTGGTTGCGATGCGGTACAACCAGGTATAGAGCTGGGAGTCGCTTCTGAAGTTGGCCAGGTTTTTCCAGACCTTTACGAAGACCTCCTGTACGAGGTCGTCGGCATCATCATGGTCGATAACCATTCTGCGGATGTGCCAGTAGATCTTTTGCTGATATTTGTTTATGAGGAGATTGAACGCCTCATTGCGGCTTTCATCAAGACCAAACTTCCGGAGTATTTCTGAATCTTCTGCAGATCTCATTTAAAAAAGAATTGGACCTGGTGGTCCAATTCCTATTAACGTGGTTATTTGTTTTTTCGTGCAAGCACTTTCTGAACTGCAGCAACGATGTGCTCGCTGTCGAGACCGTACTTCTTCATCAGCTGTTCAGGGGTTCCGCTTTCTCCGAACGAGTCGTCAACGGCTACGAATTCCTGTGGCACCGGCGTGTTCTTTACTAATAACTGAGCCACGCTGTCGCCTAGCCCGCCGAGGCGGTTATGCTCCTCGGCAGTAACCACACAGCCGGTTTTTGCAACCGACCTGAGAATGGCTTCATCATCCAGCGGTTTAATGGTGTGGATATTGATGATCTCCGCATCGATGCCCATTTCGGCTAACTTTTCGCCCGCCTGAATGGCTTCCCATACCAGGTGCCCTGTAGCAATAATGCTTACGTCTTTTCCTTCATTAACCATCCAGGCCTTGCCGATCTCAAATTTCTGATCGGGATCGGTGAACACCGGAACGGTTGGCCTTCCGAAACGTAAATAAACCGGACCTTCATGATCTGCTATCGCAATGGTTGCCGCTTTGGTCTGGTTGTAATCGCAGGGATTGATCACGGTCATGCCGGGAAGCATCTTCATTAAGCCAATGTCTTCCAGGATCTGGTGTGTTGCACCATCTTCACCAAGCGTTAATCCGGCATGTGAAGCACAGATCTTTACATTCTTGCCTGAATACGCTACCGACTGGCGGATCTGATCATAAACCCTCCCGGTAGAAAAGTTGGCAAAAGTACCGGTAAACGGAATTTTTCCGCCGATGGTCATGCCGGCAGCGATACCGATCATATTAGCTTCGGCAATACCGACCTGAAAAAAGCGTTCAGGAAACTGTTTCTGAAAATCGCCCATTTTAAGAGAGCCGATAAGGTCGGCGCAAAGGCCAACCACGTTTTCATTTCTTTTTCCGGCTTCGAGCAGGCCGGCACCAAAACCTGAGCGGGTATCCTTCTTCTCCGTATATGTGTATTTCTTCATTGATATCGTTGCTAAAGCCTAATAGTCGTCGTTGAATTCTTTTAACTGGGCAAGAGCCGCTGCAAGCTGCTCGTCGTTTGGCGCAATGCCATGCCATTTGTGGGTATGCATCATAAAGTCAACACCGTTGCCCATGATGGTCTGCATCAGGATCGCGATCGGTTTTCCTTTGAAGGTCTTGGAAATCGCCAGATCGAGAACGCGGACTACATCGTCCATGTCGTTGCCGTTCATTTCCAGGACTTCCCAGCCGAAAGCTTCCCACTTGGCACGGAGATTCCCTAATGAAAGTACTTTTTCCGTAGGACCGTCAATCTGCTGTCCGTTGACATCGATAGTGGCGATCAGGTTGTCAACTTTCTGGTGCGGGGCATACATCGCAGCTTCCCAGATCTGGCCTTCCTGAAGTTCTCCATCGCCATGGAGGGAAAACACCAGTGTGGTTTCCTTATTCAGTTTCTTGGTCAGAGCAGCTCCGATGGCTACTGATAATCCCTGGCCCAGTGAGCCGGAAGCCACACGTATACCCGGAAGGTGCTCATGAGTGGTAGGGTGCCCCTGTAACCGTGAGTTCAGTTTACGGAACGTGGCAAGCTCATCCACACTGAAGTAACCGGAGCGGGCCAGCACGCTGTACCAGACCGGTGAAATATGCCCGTTGGAAAGGAAGAACAGATCCTCGCCCTTACCGTCCATTTTGAAGTCGGGATTGTGCTTCATGATCTGGAAATACAGGGCAACGAAAAAATCCGTACACCCCAGCGATCCTCCCGGATGTCCGGACTGGCAGCTGTGAACCATTCGCAGAATATCCCTGCGCACCTGGCCAGCTATGTTTGTCAATCGATTTATATCTATGTTCATCAGATTAAAATAATCACTGCGAAATTACAGATACATAGGGTAAAGGCACGATGTTCCAATTAAAAGTAATCAACAAAGGTGTGTTGATAACTTGTAACATAAACGAAGAAGCGTCGTACAATACGCCTTATATAAAGAGGCGCGAAAGGATGATATCGCCCTTTTAGTATTTAGACGAAGTATGCGAAAACCTTTACCCGATCTTCTACAACCTGTGCATCTGCGAAAGTCCTTGTTTGCGGCAATGATCTTAGCTGGTTTGATTATGATTGATTCAACAGTGCTGGCTCAGGGTGGTTCTGTTGGAATTGGTACCGAAAATCCGGAGCCGAGTGCAATACTGGATGTCAGTTCAACCACCAAAGGGCTGCTGATCCCGCGTCTGACCAGTGCCGAACGGGATGCCATCGTCAAACCTGTCGACGGTCTGGTTATTTACAATCGCGATAAAAATCATTTCGAGTTCTTTTATAATACTCAATGGCATAATATGTCGAATGGATTACCCGGACTACAGGGTATCCAGGGGATAAAGGGGGATAGGGGCGAGACGGGTGCTCAGGGGCCTCAGGGCCTCCGTGGCGACAAGGGTGATACCGGAGCCACCGGTCCTGCCGGGGCACAGGGGCCGGTCGGATCAACAGGTCCGCAGGGCGCCCGGGGTGAAAAAGGAGAAACAGGTAGTGCAGGTCCGGTTGGTGCTCAGGGTCCTGCAGGTTTGACTGGCCCGGCTGGTCCGCAAGGCCCGAAAGGGGACACCGGTGCCGCCGGTCCTATCGGTCCTCAGGGGCCGATAGGTTTGACCGGCCCTGCCGGTCCGCAGGGTACAAAAGGAGAAACCGGTGCTATTGGTCCGGTTGGTCCTCAGGGGCCGTCGGGACCGCTCGGGGCTGATGGTAAAAGTCTGGAGTGGCAGGGGTCCTTTGCGTCTGCTCCTGTATCACCTCAACTCAACTGGGGGTATTACAATACTACCGACAAGGCGTCCTATATTTTCAATGGTACTTCATGGCAACTGATTATGAGAGACGGCGCCAATGGTAAGCCTGTTTATCAAACCTGGCTTGACCAGGGCAATACCGGAAGCGAAGCCCAGTTCCTTGCATCGCTGAAAGGTGCGGATGGGGTGAACGGAACCAACGGGTCTAAATGGCATGTGAATAGTTCTGCACCGGTCTCTTCCCTTGGCGCAGTAGATGATTTTTACCTTGATAACCTGACGGGAGATGTTTATATGAAGACCGCTTCCGGGTGGGAGTTTCATATGAATATTGTTTCGACAAACTACTGGAGGCTTGATGGAACCGAAAACACTAACCCTGTCACAGACTATTTAGGGACCCGGGATGCAAAAGATCTTGTAATAAAAACGAACAGGACCGAGAGAATGCGTATAATAGCGACGGGAAATATCGGTATAGGAACAAATACCCCCGCAGCGCTACTCGATGTGAAGGGAAACTTTAAGTTGGGCAATACCGGTACACTACTTAATGCAATGATCAAAAAAACAATGGTGGCGGATGTACCTGCGCTGAATGCAGGTGCGTCATTTAAGCAAACCTTCTCTTTCGCAGAGGCCGTTACCGGTGCGTCTGTTTCTGTAAGTCCGGCTGCTGAACTTCATAATGCAATTGTCATATCTTACGCCAGGGTGTCAGCAAATGGTACTGTTGAAGTTAAGTTTTTGAATGCAGGAGCCTCCATTGTCGATCTTCCTTCAATGGATTACTTCATCACCGTTATTCAGTGATCATGGTCTGGCGTTTTTTGGGCATTTCCGGCATGGGCATCTTCACGTTTCTGACCGCCGGTGCGCAGCTCGTCAACAAAGACGCTAAGATCTATATTGAGAAGGGCGTTACGGTGACCGTTGACGGCGACGTAAAAGTCGTTAGCGGAGAACTGCTCAACAGCGGGCGGCTGAGGCTTACGGGAGACTGGATCAATAACAGCATTCTAGCCGGTTCCGCCCGGACAGGGGGGCATGTTATCTTCATTGGCGCGGATCAGCGGATCGCCGGAACGCGGTTGTCGGCTTTTGGCAATTTAGAGTTCTCGGGTAACGGTACAAAGACCCTGGAAAGTGATGTTGACGTATTCGGAGATCTTATTCTCAGCGACCGGCAGGTTAATATAGCTGGCAGCACGCTTACCGTTAAAAATGCTGCTCCGTCAGCCATAACCCGTACGCGCGGTTTTATCGGCACTGAGAACGGTGGTAAACTTATCCGGAACACCAATTCGGAAGGTACATATTTATATCCCTTCGGTTCGTCTGCCGCGGCGATCTACCGGCCGCTGGAGGTGATACCGCAAACTGCTGACCCCATGGCTTTCTCTGCATCAATGTTCAACAATGATCCGTCGGTCAGCGGTTATGATGTCGCCAGCAAGCGTGAGAATGTTAAATCGGTTTTCGATCGCTATTTTTATCTTGTGGATCAGGTTTCGGGAACCGGCAGCACCCATATTAAATTTTATCTTAACACTTCTCCGGCACCGTCGCTGGCAGGTGCCGGCGATGTAAAAACGCTTTTGAACTGGAGCGGCTTCCGCCTGTGGGAGAAGGCAGCGCCTTCGATCGTAACAGACGGTGATTTCGGAGACGGGCTGAACAGAAACCTGTTGTTCACATCTGCGGAGCCTATGAGGCCAACGCCATTCACATTCGGCGAACCGTCCGGGACGGCAGACGAGGGCCCGTTAACGTTCTTCAATGCATTCTCGCCCGACGGCGATGGTAAGAATGATACGTGGACGATCGGCAACCTGGATCTTTTCCCGGAGAACGACCTGACCATTTTTAACCGGTGGGGCGACGAGGTGTTTCGTGTAAAAAGTTATTCGTCATCCAAAGCATGGGATGGGGGGACATTGAATCCCGGAACATACTACTATGTTCTGAATGTGAAGATCAACGGGGACGCTAAAAGCTACAAAGGCTTTATCACCATGCTGAAAAAGAATTAACATGAAACGGTATCTGATCACACTCTCCCTGATCCTTACATGCTGCTTCGCCGGGCGCGCCCAGCAGGAAGCTCAATACAGTCAGTATATGTTCAATGCCCTGGTGATCAATCCTGCCTATGCCGGATATCGGGAAACATTGAATGTCAGTTTGCTGCACCGCGACCAGTGGGCGGGATTTCAGGGAGCGCCAAAGACACAATCATTAATCGCCGATGGCGCATTTACAAAGAATAAGAACGTAGGGTTAGGCGTGGCGATCGTGAATGATAAGGCGGGTTTGCTCGGGCAGCGGTCCGTATATCTTAATTATGCTTACCGGTTGCCGGTAGGAGAGAATAATGCCCGCCTGTCTTTCGGCCTTGCTGCGGGTATTTCACAGTATTCCATCGATAACAGCGGCGCTGTTATCGAAGACCGGGATGATCCGAACTTTCTGGGGGGGAATGCGAGTAATTTAGGACCGGATGGCAAATTCGGGGTTCATTTCAGTAATGAAAGATTCTATGCCGGGGTTTCGGCCACCAACCTGCTGTCCAGGACGGTTTCGTACCAGGACGGAACCATAGCCAAACAGGGCCGTCATTATTTTATTACCGCCGGTTACCTTCTTGACCTGAATGAAGATCTGAAGCTGAAACCGTCGTTTTTGGTCCGCGATGATGTGCAGGGGCCTTCCAGTGTCGATGTTACTTCCTTTTTGCTGATCAAGGAAATGGTCTGGGTTGGAGCGACTTATCGTACAGGTGTTAATTTGTGGAAAAAAACTTATTTGAATACTGCTACAATAAATCAAAATTCGGTGGTTGGAGCAGTAGAGTTTTTTGTAGCGAAGAAGTTCCGCCTCGGTTATGCATATGATTATTCCCTATCAAAGATGGGAAATGCGGCCAGCGGATCACATGAAATATCATTGGGTGTAGTTTTAAACGCTAACAAAAAAAGTGCTGCTCTGCTTACGCCACGGTACTTTTAATTGTCTGCGTTAAATATGAGTTATAAGAAAGTTATTTCAGCTTCTGTTGTCTGTTTATTCCTTTACTTTCTTCCCCAGAATATCTTTTCGGACGATATCAAACGAGCTAACCGCTATTACGAAAAATACGACTACAAATACGCCATCGAGATCTACGAAAAGATCATGCTGCGGAAGCCCTCACCGGAGGTAGCCCAGAAGCTGGCAAACTGTTATCGTTTCATTAACAATACGGAGGCTGCTGAGCGGGCTTATGCCCGCGTTCTGAATTTTCCCGGATTTGATCCTGTTAATTATCGTTACTATGCAGATGCGCTTAAGCAAAACGGTAAGTTCGAACAGGCCAAGCAGAATTACCTTTTATATGCCCAACAGGCGTCGGCAAAGGCGGAACTCGCCAACATGCTGGCAAACTCCGCCGATGTTGCCCGGATGTGGTTTGAAAACCCTGATCCGTCGGTTCGTATTGATAATGAACTTGCCTTCAACACCGAGTATGCAGAATTCTCTCCTGTTCCTTTCGATGACGGATATGTATTTGTTTCTGATCGCTGGTTTACACAGGCGAAAGGAAAAGGGAATGAAAGAGATGTATACGGATGGACCGGCAATCCGTTCCTGAAGCTGTACACAGCGGTTCCGGCTAATGCCCGGGCGCCAAGGATAACGGTATTTCCGCAGCCGGTGAACAACGAGTATCATAATGGCCCGGCAGTTTTTTCCGCTTCATCAGATACGGTCTATTTTACCCGGGCAGGCCTTGTTCAGAAGAAGAAGCGTAAAGAAACGACCAGCAATAAAAAATCTATTTATTTCTCCGTACGGTCACAGGGTAAATGGTCTGAGCCGCAGCGGATACCGTTCAATACGCCCGAAAATTTTTCAGTTCAGCACCCGGCATTGTCTCCGGACGGATCGATCCTGTATTTTGCTTCTGATATGCCAGGCGGCTCGGGCGGAATGGATCTTTATGCCTCAAGGAAGCAACCCAACGGCACATGGGGAACACCGGTGAATTGTGGTACACATATTAATTCGGGTGAAGATGACGTTTTTCCATCGGTCAGAAAGGACGGACGCTTTTACTTTTCATCGAAAGGACATGTGGGGATGGGCGGCCTTGATATCTTTACCGCCAACGGGGCGTACAATGACTTTACGATCGCTGAGAATCTTAAGTCACCTCTGAATTCCAGCAAGGACGACTTTGGGATCATGTTCTTTAACGAACATTCGGGATTTTTATCTTCGAACCGCAGAGGGGGAAGAGGACTGGATGATATTTACCGGTTCACCGTTACACCGCCGCCGGTCAGGACAGATGAAGAAAAGCCGGATGCCTCTCGCGTATTTTATGCAGTAGAAGGGCAGGTTGTCGACCGGACGTCGGGGGCACCTATTCCGGGAGTATCCATATTTTTGATCAACAAAGATACCGGTGAGGAAAAGGTGACTATATCAAACGAACAGGGAAGGTTCCGTTTCGATCTGGCACCGGGTACCGATTACGTTGTCCGGGGCGACATTGAGAAGTACTTTTCACGGCAGGAGGGGCAGATCTCAACCAAAGGACTCAGTGAATCCACTTTATTTAGTGTAAAGTTTGAATTAGAGCAATCGCAGGACGCCTATCTCGTCCGCTTGAATAACATCTATTATAACTTTGATAAATGGAATATCCGGCCGGATGCGGTTCCCGAACTCAATAAAGTAGTGAACTTTATGAGCTCGATGCCGAATGTGAACATAGAATTGCGGGCACACACCGATTCCCGCGGACCGGCCATCTATAATTTATGGCTTTCGCAAAAGAGGGCACAGTCGGCCGTGAGTTACCTGAAGTCAAACGGGGTTGAGGGAACACGTTTAACCGCGGTCGGCTTGGGTGAAACAGAATTGATCAACCATTGCCGCGACGGCGTGCGGTGTACTGCACAACAGCATCAGATGAACCGCCGGACTGAGTTCAAGGTGGTGAAAGTGAACCCTGTAATGAGCCTGGTATCAGCACCAATGGCGAATGTGAGATAGCAGCATTTTAATGATGAAAGGGGAAGTCCGTTCCGGAAACCGGAACGGGCTTTTTTTATTTGATCAGATCAAGGACCTGCTGAGAGGAGTTTTTGGTGTCAACTTTGCCGATGATCTTCCTGATGATGCCGTTTTTGTCTATAATGAACGTTTTGCGTGCCGTGCCCATATATTTTTTGCCATACATGTTCTTTTCCACCCAGACGCCGTAGTCTTCAACGATCTTTTTGTCGGCATCTGCGATCAGCGTAAACGGTAACTGATATTTCGTCATGAACTTCTGATGCGACCGCTCATCGTCCGTGCTTACTCCAACTACCTCAAATCCTTCGTTCAGAAGGCTTTGATAATTGTCGCGGAAGTTACATGCTTCAGCTGTACATCCCGGCGTGTCGTCCTTAGGGTAAAAGTAAAGGATCACATCCTTTCCCTGCAGGCTGCTCAGGGAGAATATGTTACCATTCTGGTCTTTTGCGGTGAATCCTGGCGCCTGATCACCTTCTTTTAATTCTGTCATGATCTAACGATAAAAAGTTGCGTTATAAATTCGTTTATTCAGTTTCATGTCGGTCACCACCAGTTGAAAGTCGTTCCTGCCGGATGCCGTTCTTTCATCAAACTGATACCACAAAGTTGCGGTTTTCAGATCAAACTGCATAAGCACCCATTGCCCGTTAAGGCTGCCTTCGAACGACCGGATGCCTGAGAGGTTGTCGGAGATCCTGAAGATCATTTTGCGGATGCCGGCCATGGATCTGCCGTCGGCGATATTGACGGGACGTATAACCGGTGGTACCGTATCCACTGCGACATAATAGTTGCCGAATGTCCGGACATTCGCTTTTACAAAACCGTCTTCATAGTTTCCGCCCTGTGAGATCTTGTTCGTATTGACGATAAGTGCCTTCGGAAATAACGATTCAGGCATAAGGGAATCGGGCTTTAGCCAAAGCTCATAATTATTATGCAGGGGCATCAGGCGGGTATGGATCTTATGTACGGCCGAGTATCCGCCGCCAACCTTTGGGCCGGTCGAATACCTGAACCTGATATCGTTGTACAGGTTTCCCTCCGGGACGATGACCTTAATGTCAGGCGTTGTAAACTCGTTGCGGACGTTATACCTGAAAAAGGCTTCAGCCGCCGCCTCTTTTACCGGAATATTGATCGAAGAATTGTGCTTTATCCTGAAGTTGAGCTGGCTGGTATTTCCCGATGCGTCCTTGATCAGGAACTCCATGTGGTGGATTTTATCATCAGCTGTCCTGACGATCCCGTTGTTGATAAGCTTCTTATAGATGGTCAGCGGATCACCCGGTTCCACCCATCCTTTATGTATGCGCCGGCCGGATGAAAGGAGCATCGGGTAGTCGATGTGGGAATTGATTGCGCGCGAGTGGTGAAAGAAGAAGCGTTCCCAGGCCGCGTGATAGATCGTTTCACCGTCCATTCTCAACTCAATAGAGTAGACACCGTTCCGGTTGGGTGACGCCGAATTCATGTCGGTTACTGTAATCCCGAAGCCAACTTCATCGGTAACGTTGATCACGGGGTCTTTCAATAGCCTGTATTTGCCCGCAGAACCAGTTAGTTGAAGGATACGCTTCGGAGTATTTTCGTCAAACGGGCGTCCGTTAAGCTGGTAAACATACAATGCGGAGACGGTCGGTTTGACCCTGTCGGGGATCTCAAATCCAAATAAACGCGGGTTGATGATCTCTTCTGTTTTGCTGTCCCTGAATTCAAAATGGAGATGCGGGCCGCCCGAACTGCCGGTATTGCCCGACCAGCCTATTATCTCGCCTTTGCGTACCGGGATCTCAATGGGTAAAAGAGGAAAATCAACATCGTAGGCCTGTTTTCGGTATTGATAGTCGTTAACCGTGCGGGCGATCTGTTCATTAAATCGCTGCAGGTGAGCATAGACCGACGAGTAGCCATTCGGGTGAGTAATGTAAATGGCGTTGCCAAAACCACCGACCTGTACGCGAAGCCGGGAAATATACCCATCAGCTACTGCGTAAACCGGATACCCTTCACGCCTGTTAGTGCGAAAGTCAAGTCCCGAATGAAAATGATTGGAACGCAACTCGCCGAATGATCCGGATGACGATGGCGGCAGATCCAAAGGCAACCGAAAGTCTGCGGGATAGTCCTGAGCTGATGCTTCAGAAAAAGCATGCAACCCGCATAACAAGATCAGTGATGTGAATGTCCTTAACTTCATTCCTGTTCAGGAAAGCTATTTAATGTAAAAATCAAGCAGTTTTTCGCCTTCCAGATAACCTGTCAGATGGTCGCCGATATTTACCTTGCCTACTCCCTGCGGGGTTCCTGTAAAGATCAGATCTCCCTTTTTCAGTGTGATATACCGCGACACGAAAGCAATTATCTCTTCAAACGAAAACAGAAGGTCCTTTGTGTTGCCCTGCTGAACGGGTTGATCGTTGATATCTAATCTGAACGTAAGATCATACAGATCAGAGAAACGCTGTTTGGGAACGAAGCTGCTGACAGGGGCGGAATTGTCGAATGCCTTTGCGAGCTCCCAGGGTAAGCCTTTTTCTTTATGTTTCGATTGGATGTCCCGTGCGGTGAAATCTACTCCGAGAGCGATCTCTTCGAAGTAGTTACCGGCAAAATTTCCGGAAATATGCTTTCCTTCCTTGCTGATCTTCAAAACAATCTCGATCTCATGGTGGATATCGCCTGAGAAATCAGGGTGATAGAACGGTTTATTGTCCTTTAAGAGGGCGGTGTCGGGTTTCATGAAAATTACGGGCGAACCGGGCACAGGGTTATTCAGTTCCCTGGCATGTTCGGCGTAATTACGGCCGATAGCGATGATTTTCATGTCAGCGAAGATATCAAAAGCAAAAACTATTTCGGGTATCAGGCGGATATCCATAACTTTAATTTTTATTAACTAAACCTATTCTTATGCGTAAGCTTATTGTATTCATACTTCTGGCTGTTTTTCAGTTGGCGGAGGTACAGGCTGCCGGCCTTCAGGACAGTCTGGTAATTAAAAAGACCAAAGAACTTGTTACACAGGTTCAAAAGAAATATGCACCTGATAAACGTACGGCCCTTTTTCAGGCACAGTTTCCGGCGGAAAATGTCGTGGCCATTGAAACTACCGATAAGCAGGCGCTTCAGGAGTTTAATACCCTCCTGAAGAAAGAGGGAATAAACCTTCAGGTCAGGGAGCGTCTTCTTCCGGATGCAGGGCTTGACGGCAAGATCTATGGAGTGGCCCGGCTTTCGGTCTGCAATAACAGAACCACTCCCGGTAATGCGGCAGAGATGGCCACTCAGATGATATTGGGAACACCGGTACAGGTTCTGAAAAAAGAAAGGGGTTATTACCTCGTCCGGACTCCCGACCAGTATCTGTCATATACCGATGATGCCGGCGTCACGTTAATGGACGAAAAGGAGTTTGCCTCGTGGAAGGCTGCAGAGAAAGTTATTTTTACGGATGACTATGGTTATTCCTATCAGCAGGCTTCCGTAACATCGATGCGTGTTTCTGACCTGGTAAACGGCAATATACTGCAGGTATTAGGTAAACAAAACGATTTCTATAAAGTGGCTTATCCGGATAAGCGGACCGCCTTTATCCCGGTCAAAAGTGCCCGGCCCTATTCTGCATGGGTTTCGCGGCCTGTTCCAACTGCAGCGCAGATCCTTGAGACAGCAAAGACGATGATCGGTGTGCCATATTTATGGGGAGGAACTTCTATTAAGGGAGTTGACTGCAGCGGATTTACCAAAACCAGCTATTTTCTTAACGGTATAATTTTGCCCCGCGATGCTTCACAGCAGGCACTGGTAGGCGAGCCGGTAGATATATTTGAAGGCGACAGCCTCAATATGGATAAAGCCCTTAGGAACTTGCGGCCCGGCGACCTGCTGTTTTTTGCAGCCGGAAAAGCCAAAGCGGCAACTAAGCCACGAGTGACCCATACAGCTATCTATATAGGGGATGGGACATTTATCCAGGCAGCCGGACTGGTTCGTATCAACAGTATGTTTCCCGATGCGGTTAATTATGACGATTTCCAGACGAGAACCATCGTCGGAGCTCGCCGAATGCTTACTGCTGTTGGTAAACCGGAGGTTACGCGGGTCGACCACCATCCATGGTATTAGCCTTTCGATACGATCTTACAACCGCACGTATGTGCGGTTTTTTTTTGGAAAAGCAAAAATAAATCTGCAGAAACACGCAGATTTATTTTTTATATGCTACTTTTAATTCTCAATTAACTTCGGTTATTGAGCTAACTATAAACCTTTACTAATCAAAACCAATTAACAATTATGAAGAAAAGATTACTTCTGTTATTTCTTGGTCTGATCTCATTTCTCGGGACTACCATGGCCCAGAGCAGGGAGATCAGGGGGAAAGTAACAGCATCTGACGACGGAAGCACGCTGCCTGGCGTGAGTGTAGTGTTGAAGGGTACCGCAACGGGTACTACAACTGATGCAAATGGAAATTACAAGATTACTGTAAGCGGCTCAGATCCGGTTCTGATCTTCAGATATATCGGCTACGAGACACGCGAGATGGGCGTTAACGGACGCACATCGATCAACGTCGTACTTGACCTGGATCAGCAGACATTGAGTGAAGTCATGGTGGTTGCGTATGGAACGGTAAAGAAAGGCACTTATACAGGGGCCGCGTCGGTAGTTGAACCGAATACAGATATCCCTAAAGCTTCTTTCGAGGACGGATTGAACGGAAAGGTACCCGGTTTACAGATTACCAATTCATCCGGTCAGGCGGGATCAACTCCCAGTATACGGATCCGCGGTATTGGTTCAATGAATGCATCTAACGAACCTCTTTATGTTATCGACGGAGTACCGGTTGTTTCCGGAAATGCCGGCCAGCTGAGTGATTACACTTACGCAACCAACAACGTCATGAGCTCGATCAACCCTGCGGATATTGAGAGTGTTACTGTGCTTAAAGATGCTGCCGCGTCTTCTTTGTATGGTTCCAGAGCAGCCAACGGCGTCATATTGATCACTACAAAAAAAGGAAAGAGCGGCAAACCGATGGTTACTTTCAAAACCTCTATCGGACTGACACCGGGTTGGGCAACGGATAACTATGAAATTGGCGATGTTCAGCAGCAGACCAATATGCTGTACCGCATCTTCCACGATGTGCGTACTTCGACAGGGCAATCAGAAGCAGCCGGAAATGCGTATGCATTAACACAATTGAATAACCGGTTCAACAAACACGGTTATAAGTTTACAACTACAGGGACCGGTTTAAATGAGAATGTGATCATTTCGGGTATGACTGATGGTATCGTGAACCGGGAAGGACAGTACTTTGACTGGGAAGATGCGCTTTTCAGAACTGCAGTATACCAGACGAATGACCTGGCTTTAAGCGGAGGCGACGACAGAACGACATATTACTCGTCACTGTCTTATACGAAAGACCAGAGCCGGATGCAGATGAATGAATTCGACCGGATCTCAGGCAGGCTTAATCTAACGCAGAAAGTAGGGAAATTCGTGGAATTTACATCGAATATCAATTTAGCGAGAACCGGGCAATCCGGATTCAACGACACGCGAAACACGGGATCGAACTACTTCATGCAGACTCGCAACCTGCTGTGGCCGTTCTACTGGCCTACTGATTATAAAACAGGTCAGCCTTACACTTCCAGATACGGAAGTTTGGCACAGAATAACGTATATTATGATAATGAGTGGGAGAACAGTTCAATCACCCGCAGGCTGACTGCCAGCGAGACGGTAAATATCAAGTTTCTTCCGGAGTTAAATCTCAGATCGGTTTTCTCCTATGACAACTCGCAGGTGACAGATCATATCTATTACAGCCCAACCCACTTCAGCGGGTCAACCTCACGTGGTTCGGTGACAGATATGACTACCAACATCAATAAACTGGTGTCTTCCACAACATTGAACTACAACAAGCAGTTCGGTTCTCATAGCGTAGGTTTACTCGCTGGTTTCGAGTTAGAGAAAAACGAGACGGATTTTCAGCGCGCTACCGGAACGGATCTTCCATCAAGTGCGTTGCATACTGTTGCGACCGCGGGTGTGCTTTCGGCGAACGCCTACAGCTGGGGTAACAACCTGCTATCAGGATTATCTCGAGCGGAGTATAACTATGCTCAAAAATACTTTGCATCGGCTTCGTATCGCCGCGATGGCTCTTCACGCCTTGGACCTGACACTCGCTGGGGCGACTTCTGGTCGGTAGCCGGTGCGTGGAGCATCAGTAATGAGGACTTCATGAAGAACATTAGCTATATCAGCAATCTTCGTCTGAGAGCTTCATACGGTATAAACGGAACGCTGCCTTCTGCAAACTACGGGTGGAGATCTCTGACCAGTTATGGATCAAAATATATGGGACAAGCAGGCGGCGGGATCGGAACTATTGCAGATCCGAACCTGACCTGGGAAACCAGTTATTCATCAAATATCGGACTGGAGTTCGGATTGTTCAATCAGCGGATCACCGGTACAGTTGAATACTTCAATCGCGATTCGAAAGATTTGTTACAGGATGTGCCCATTTCATTAGTTACCGGCTTCAGCTCAACATTGAAAAATGTTGGTGAGATAAATAACCGCGGCCTTGAGTTAGAACTGGGTGGAGACATTATCCGAAGAGACGGCCTCAGATGGAGCGCTAACTTAAATGCTTCGTTCATTAAATCGAAAGTGACCAGACTCTATGCGGCCGAGGGACAGACCGTTGGCGGCGATATCATCTGGCGTGATCCGACCGGTGGCGACGCCAGGGCTCAGTTCATCTACAGAGAAGGACATCCTACGTTAACGTTCTTCGGTTATGAGTGGGCCGGCGTCGACCCTTCAAATGGAAAGAACGTTTGGTATGTCAACGACCCTGGTAGTCGTACAGCAGGCGATTTTCAATATAATGGAAGGGGCGCAACGTACAGCTACTCGAATGCTAATTACACCACATTAGGTTCTGCAATGCCGGATGTGTATGGCGGCTTGAATTCTGACGTGGAGTACAAAGGTTTTTCTTTGGCCTTGAACTTCAATTATAAGATCGGTGGTAAACTGTATGATGGTGCGTTTAAAGACGTAGCTGACGACGGTTATTATTGGGAAAGAATCAGGTCTGCGTCGTACTTCGAGAATATGTGGACGCCGGAGAATACCAGCGGAACATTGCCGAAGCTTGATGGTAATGACTTAACAGATGCTATGCAATACAGCAGCCGTCAACTGCACGATGCCAGCTTTTTACGCCTGAAAAACATTACGCTGGGCTACAACCTTCCTAAATCGCTGACCAGCAAGATCAGGGTGTCAAACGCAAGGGTGTATGTTAACGGTTCGAACCTGCTCACTTTCTCCAAGTACAAGACAGCTGATCCTGAAGTTAATTCATATGGTACCAGGGGATGGGAAACACCTTTTGGAAAAACCTATACTATGGGTCTTGAACTGAGTTTCTAATGTTTCAATTGAATTCTAATGATGAAAAAAATAAATATACTTCTGGCGGCGCTGCTTATTGTTAGCTTTTCGTCGTGCAGCGATTTTCTCGATGTCGAGCCGACCAATTCGGGCGACTCGAAAACATCCATTCAGACACCTGCTGATGCCCAGGTCATGATAAACGGCATTATGCGTAATATGACCAGTGCCGATTACTATGGCAGAAACTTTATTATGTATGGTGATGCCAAAGGGGGCGACCTGGCAGTCTTCTCTCAGGGCCGTGGCCTGGATGGACTGTATACGTTCAATCATTCACAGTCAACAGGCAATTATTCGGGTTTCTGGTCGCAGATCTATAATGGTATCTTACAGGTAAACACGCTTTTGGAGGGCATATCAAAACTCGAAGCCTCAGGGGCAACCGGCTTTAACAGTGCCAAAGGGCAGGCGTTAACGGCAAGGGCCATTATGTATTTTGACCTGGTGCGTCTTTATGGGAAATCTTATGATGATGATAAAAGTTCGCTGGGAGTGCCGAACATAACCACTACCCTTGATGCATCAGCACAGCCATCCCGCGCCACCGTTGAGCAAAATTACAATCAGATATTATCTGATCTGAAAGCAGCTGCTCCATTACTTGGCAAAAGTAAATCTAACGGATATATCAATTACTATGGGAATCTGGCCATGCAGGCCAGAGTGTATCTGTACATGGAAGACCATGCAAACGCGCTGAAGGCTGCTGAAGAGATCATTGACAGCAAGGTGTACACTCCATACTCAAATGCAGCCTGGGTAGATTCATGGAAA
Organism: Sphingobacteriaceae bacterium; assembly: GCA_036405495.1. Taxonomy (GTDB): domain Bacteria; phylum Bacteroidota; class Bacteroidia; order Sphingobacteriales; family Sphingobacteriaceae; genus DASWTL01. Next base: position 16,551 of record DASWXL010000138.1, read on the forward strand.
GGCCAGTTTGGCACTGAGTCGATCTTTGAACTGGGAATGGTGCCTTTGGAAAATGACCTCGGCAATGGATCATTGAGTATTTACCTGAGAAGAAAGGGTCATGGCGCAAGTGCGGCCCTGGGTATGTTTATGGCCAGCGATTATTATCTGGACAGGCTGGGAGAGGATCCGCTTGATGTAAGATGGGGAGTATTGAGTAATGATGAGACTGCAGCCACGCACTTGGGCGCCGTCTATAAGTACAGCGGAAGCACTACTCTTGATGGCGATAAAAACGGTACAAGTTCAACAGCGGTAAATATTAAGGTAATACGGTTGTCTGAGATCTATCTGATCGCGGCGGAGGCTGCGTTACCTACCGATGCCGGTAAAGCAGCAGGATATCTTAATGAGATCCGTAAAAGATCTCCTTCGTTGTTGCCTGCGACGGCGGCTACGATTACGCTGGATATGATCCTGGATGAGAGAAGTAAGGAGCTCATCGGGGAGGGACATCGTTTCTTCGATATGATCCGGTTGAACAGGTCGATCACGTTTAATGATGAGCTAGGCGGAATAAGCGTACCACACAGGGCTAAGACTATCGACAGAACATTCTTCAAGACACGTTTGCCGATCTCTCAATTTGAGATGGATGCAAACCCTGCTTTGAAAAGCCAGCAAAACCCTGGTTATTAATTTATAATCCTGTATAGAATGCGAAAGGGCCGGAGTTTCCGGCCCTTTCTGCGTTTTACCAGGCATTTCCTCCGGTCGGCGACTTGCGGTCAATTCAACGCATGTGACTTTTTACAACACCAGACAATTTTTCTTTCGGAATGGCGGTCGATTAACAAACAAAACCGGCCCGTTTCTAATTTATAGTTTATTTAACTGGTTAACTATTAGTCAAAATCAAAACCAAACTCTATGAAGGAAAAACTACTTTTGCTGTTTCTTGCTTTGTTTTTCAGCCTGACGACTATCGGTCAGGAACGTGTTGTGCAAGGCAAAGTGACGGCTTCCGAAGATGGGAGCCCGTTGCCCGGAGTAAGTGTAATGGTTAAAGGAACCAATACCGGAACCACGACGGATGTTAACGGCAATTATCGGATAACGGTTCCGGATGCAAATGCCACACTTGTCTTTCGGTTTATCGGCTACACAGCCAAAGAGCTTGCCGTTGGCTCGCAGAACACCGTAAATGCTGTTCTGGAACGCGACAGCCAGCAACTTTCTGAGGTAGTTGTTACAGCGCTGGGTATCAGTCGCGAAAAGAAAGCATTGGGGTATGCTTCGCAGGAGATCAATTCGGAAGTGCTGAACCGAAACCGTCAGACTAACCTGGTTAACGCGCTGCAGGGGAAAATTGCAGGCGTCACCATTTCAAGTAACGGAGGTGCGCCGGGGCAGGGGGCCGATATCCAGATCCGCGGGATCAATTCGATTGACGTTGGGCGCGACAATCAGCCGCTGTTTGTAATTGACGGGATCCTGATCGACAACTCGACATCTACCTTTGGTGAAGGTGCAGAACTAAGGGGAATGAGTAACCGGGCTGCAGATATCAATCCGGATGACATCGAATCCATCAATGTGCTCAAAGGAGGTGCTGCTACGGCTCTTTACGGCCTGCGGGGTGCCAACGGCGTCATTGTGATAACAACGAAATCCGGCCAGAAGGGCGCCCTGAGGGTCAACTTTAGCAGCACAGTCGGCACCGAAGCGGTGAATAAATTCCCTGAAGTGCAGGACCAGTATACCATCGGCTATAGCGGCGTCTATAATCCAACCGACTTTTTTCCTTCCTGGGGACCAAGTATTGCCGAGGCCAGGGCAATCGATCCAACGCACCCGGACCGGCTGTACAATCACTTTGAAGATGCTTATCAGAATGGCTGGCAATACAAAAATTCGCTTACATTCTCAGGTGGCAGTGATAAGGTGACATTTGCTTCGTCCATATCTCATCTAAAACAGGAAGGTGTGCTTCCGCACACCGATTATCAAAATATTTCAGCCAGGGTCAATACTGATGTGACCTTCAGCAATAAGTTCAGGATGGGAGCCAGTCTTAATTTTATTAATTCGGGCGGCGACCGTTATAATGCCGACAGGTTCAACGAAATGCTGAGTTACTGGTCTCCGAGGTATGATGTTACTGACTACCTTACTCCCGAAGGAACCATGAACACCTACGGCAATGATAACCCTATTTATGCCGCATTATCGAACAAACTTAAAGACAATGTAAACCGGCTGGTGGGCGGCTTCAATTTCAATTACAGTCCGCTGAACTGGCTGTCCCTGAATTACAGGGTCGGCCTCGATACCTATACCGATGCCCGCACGAGAACTGCTCCAGGTCCGACGGGGAATCCGGACGAACGGATTCTGGAGGATAACGGAAACGGATTTGTTTTCGAATATAATACCAACTTCAGGGCGATCACATCAACATTCATCGCGTCGGCAAATACTAAACTCGGAAATGATTTCAACGCAACACTGAGGTTAGGCCATGATCTGTATGACCGGAAGCGCAAAAATATAGGTGCGGAGGGTTCGGAGCTTGCGATGTATGACTGGTTCGATCTGCGGAACGCAAATACTGTTGTGGCCAGACAGAGCGAAAATGAATACCGGTTAATGGGTATCTTCGGTGAATTAACAGTCGATTATAAAAACTTCCTGTACCTTACACTGACCGGCAGAAACGATATAACATCCTCTCTGCTTTCTCCGAATAATTCTTTCTTTTACCCTTCTGCGAGCTTATCGTACGTGATGTCGGACCATTTTAGAATGCCGTCATGGATAAATACCAGTAAACTCAGATTTTCTTATGCGGAGATCGGTAAAGATGCACTGGAATACTCAACGGCCCGCGGATATTCCGCCTACGCGCTGCTGCCGTCGGGTTCTACGGGTTTTACCCGGGGAGCATTGTTAGGAGACCCTTCTTTGCGTCCGGAATTTACGCAAACGTATGAAGGCGGTCTTGAGATGTCTTTTTTGAACCGCAGACTGGGTTTTGATTTTTCTTATTACCACAGCATCAGCAAAGATCAGATCATTAATGTACAGGTGTCGTCTGCAACAGGATATGTCACTGCAGCGGTGAATTCAGGCAAGATGCGCAATAAAGGCGTTGAGCTGGCTTTATTTGGCTCTCCGGTGCAGACGAACGACTTTACCTGGGATGTGAATCTGAATTTTTCTGCCAACCGGAACCGGATCCTCAGTATCCGGGAGGGCCTGACGGAAATTTCATATGCATCGCAGTTCGGCTACTCGGGTTCGGGTGTTACCATGAAGCTGGTTCCGGGCGAGCCTTACGGAAATCTATACGGAACGTCGGTAAGGCGTTACTATGGAAATGATCCGGTTGATCCTTTGCATATTGATGAGGACCGGCCATGGGTGATCGGGGCTGATGGTTTTCCGGTGAGGGAAACTGCTCAAAAGATCCTCGGTAACTCTCAACCCGATTGGGTTGGAGGACTATCCAATACGTTTCGATACAAGAATATCGCGTTGTCTGCTTTGATCGATGCCCGGGTAGGGCATGAGAAGTACAATCAGATGGGCAACTTTTTCTCGGCATTCGGTATTGCGGAATACACGGAGGACCGGAATGACATTAAAGTATTCCCCGGCGTTTTAGCCGATGGTACCCCCAATACTAAAGCGGTCTGGCTGGGTCAGGGAACCGGTCCTGACGGCGTGAATTATACCAACGGTTATTACCGGAATGTGCATAGAGGAATATCTGAGAACTTCATAGAGGATGCGTCATGGATCCGTCTGCGCTCTTTGAGCTTGTCATATACGCTTCCGTCACGGCTCCTTCAGCGCGGGTTTATTAAAAATGCCACCATCACGGCTACGGGGAACAATTTGTGGCTCGAAACCGACTATTCCGGATTTGATCCCGAAACCAGTTCCTCTCCGTCGGGATCTAACGTCGACGGCTTCGCCGGTTTTTCTTATCCGGCGGTCCGCAGCTTTTTGTTAACCCTGAATGTTGGCTTTTAAAAAACTTAATATGAATAAGATATTAAAAAAGATAGCAATCGTGGCCGTTGGTGCGATGTTCCTGCATAGCGGCTGTCAAGATTATTTTGACCTTACAGATAATCCTAATCTGGTTTCCGATCCGCCATTGAATTCTTTTTTGGCCACGGCCACCCATAAAACCGGGCTGAATAATCAGCGGGTAGCAAACATCACTTCTTATTTTGTGCAGTATCTGGCAAATCCCGGGGCGGGCGCTTCAACTGATACTTACCAGATCACAGATTATACCGGCACCTGGGATAATCTGTATTACGCTATGGCGGATATCTATGACATGAAGCAAAAGGCCATTGCGGAAGGCGCATCTGACTATCATGGCGTTGCCAATATCCTGATGTCCTATCATCTGACACTGGTTTCCGATCTGTGGGGTAGCGCTCCATACAGTGACGCATTTACCGGTGAAACGCTGACGCCCGCATACGATACCGAAGAGGAACTTTACAATGAGGCCATCCGTTTGCTGGATGAAGGTATTGCAGAACTGAATAAGACCGGTTCAGTGGTCAGTTTGCGGCCTGCGGACGACTTTATTCACGGTGGCAACAAAGCACAGTGGATAAGAACAGCATATGCTCTGAAGGCCAGGTTGTTAAATAAGATATCTAAAAAGCCTGAGTATGATGCAGCAAATGTTCTGGCTGCTGTAGGTAATTCCTATACATCAAATGCTGACGATGCGGTCATGGGAGCGTTCCAGATCCGGAACCCGTGGGCAGATATAGCACTCGACAATACGCAATTATTATTGGGAGGCTGGTTGTCCGAGCAATTTGTGGAGCATCTGAATGGTACTTCTTATGGAGTTTTTGATCCACGGATCCGGAAAATAACCGATCCGACCTTTCTTGAGAACGATCCGGCATTCCCTCCGTATGTTGGTACCGTAAACGGTGCCGGTAACCGCGAGAATCCCCCATATAACAATACGGATACAGACGAGAATTACATTTCGAGAAACTCGCCCTGGACGGCTGATGATGCGCCGATCTTCATAGTAACGTTTGCCGAGGTGAAATTCATCGAAGCCGAAGCAGCCCTTCGGGCGGGTGATCTGCCCCGGGCTTATACCGCATATCTGGCGGGCATTGCCGCCAATATGGATAAGCTGGAGGTCCCTGCAGCTGAAAGAGATGCGTATCTGGCAAACCCTGCTGTCGCCGTTGGCGCCGCGAACCTGACGCTGGATCATATTTTTAAGGAAAAGTATGTCAGCACCTATTTGAATCCTGAAGCCTGGAATGATGCGCGCCGTTATGATTATCAGTATGCCAACTTTGGTTTACCTGTTAACTCGGCTTTGAATACATTTATCAGGAGGGTAGCATATCCGGTTGGTGAAACTTCAAAGAACGGCGTGAACGTCCCGGCTCCGGTTTCTCTGGATACCCGGCTGTGGTGGGACCAGCCTTAATGATTGGGAAAGCAGAGAGGCTGCCCCTGGGGGCAGCCTCTCTGCTTTAGCGGTTAAAGGTTAACCGGTGTCCGTTCCCGTGCTTTACCTTTCCATTGTCATAAACAACGTTTCCGGAGACTATAGTTGAAACTATGGATGATTGAAAGGAGTAACCTTCGAAAGGGCTCCAGCCGCATTTTGACAAGACGGTTGATCGGTTTACTTCATGAGTCCCGT
>DASWXL010000139.1:0-23875 GCA_036405495.1 Sphingobacteriaceae bacterium
AAAAACCTGGAAGAAGCCGCAAATGACGTGCGCGACAAGGTTTCGCAGGCAATAAGAAACCTGCCTCAGGATATTGATGCGCCACCTGTCGTTTCCAAAGCAGATGCCGATTCGGACGCGATCATTACCATGACGGTACGAAGCGAAAAGCGAAACCAGCTGGAACTGAGCGATTACGCGGAAAATGTCATTTCACAGCGTTTACAAACGATCCCGGGCGTAAGCAGTGTACAGATCTGGGGCCAGAAACGATATGCAATGCGATTGTGGCTGGATCCTATGAAACTGGCTTCATATGGTCTTACTGTCGCCGACGTACGGAATGCGCTGAACCGTGAAAATATTGAGCTGCCATCCGGAAAGGTAAGCGGCAGCAATACTGAGCTGGTTGTAAAAACGCTTGGTAACTTATCCGACGAAAGCGAGTTCAACGACATGATCGTTAAGTCCGATGGCGAAAGTATCATTCGTTTCAGTGACCTTGGAAGAGCTGAGCTCGGTCCGGAAAACCTGGAAACGAAAATGGAGGAGTCCGGAACGCCGATGATCGGCTTAGCCATCGTACCACAGCCCGGAACCAATTACCTGGAGATCGCTGAAAACTTCTACAAACAGTTCGACCGCCTGAAAAACGAACTTCCGGAAGATCTGCAATTGAATATCGCGATGGATAATACATTGTTCATCAAAAAGTCGGTAACGGAGGTAGCGGAAACCATCCTGATTGCGCTGGTTCTTGTGATTCTGATCATTTATCTTTTCTTCCGCGACTGGAGTATCGCTTTTCGTCCATTGATCGATATTCCGGTTTCCCTTATCGCGACATTTTTTATTATGTATCTCGCCGGATTTTCGGTCAATGTGCTTACGCTTCTGGCCATCGTTCTGGCAACCGGCCTCGTTGTAGACGATGGTATCGTGGTGACAGAGAACATCTTTAAGAAAGTTGAAGAAGGAATGTCGCCCATAGAAGCCGCTATTAAGGGTTCGAATGAGATCTTTATGGCGGTGATCTCCATATCTGTCACACTGGCGGCGGTTTTCTTGCCGGTGATCTTCCTTGAAGGCTTTGTAGGGCGGCTCTTCAGAGAGTTTGGGGTCGTCATCGGAGCAGCCGTGCTGATCTCGGCATTCGTGTCGCTGACCCTTACGCCGATGCTGAATGCCTATTTGATGAAGGCGGGTGGCCACAAAAAGACCCGATTCTACGACTTCACCGAGCCCTATTTTCAAAAAATGAATTCGGCCTACGCCGATGCCCTAGGCTCGTTCATGAAGAGAAAATGGCTGAGCTTCCCCATTCTGCTCATCTGTTTCGGCTTAATTGCGCTATTCTATACGACCTTACAAAAGGAGACCGCGCCTTACGATGACAGAAGTATGCTCCGCGTTCAGGTCACTGCACCTGAGGGTTCATCTTACGAGTATACCGAAGCTTTCATGGCTGAGTTAACACAACTTGTGAACGATTCTATTCCCGAGAAAAAAGTGAATCTGGTTATAACCTCACCAAGCTTCGGAGGATTTGGATCCGTTAACGTCGGCTTTATGCGCATGAACTTAGCTCCGCCGGAAGAGAGGGAACGATCTCAGAAAGAAGTGGCGGATCACCTGACCAAACTGACACGAAAATATTCGGAGGCCAGAACGATGGTCACCCAGCAGCCTACAATTTCGGTTAACCGCCGCGGGGGACAGCCGATCCAGTACATCATTCAGGCACCAAACTTTGAAAAGCTTGAAGAAAAGATCCCTAAGTTTCTGGACGAAGCCAATCAGGACCCGACATTCTCCAATGTCGATGTAAATCTTAAGTTCAATAAACCCGAGATCAACATTACCATCGACAGGGAAAAAGCGCAGAGTTTAGGCGTTTCCGTTATCGACGTGGCACAAACCCTGCAGCTGTCGTTAAGCGGACAACGTTTCGGCTATTTCATGATGAATGGCCGGCAATACCAGGTCGTAGGTCAGTTTGACCGGCCCGACCGGAATGACCCGCTGGATCTGACCTCCCTGTTTGTACGGAACGATGCCGGACAACTGATCCAGTTAGACAACCTTGTAACGATGCAGGAGCGCAGCAGCCCGCCGCAGCTCTTTCATAACAACCGGTATATGTCGGCAACGGTGTCGGCGGGTCTGTCGCCCGGAAAAAGTATCGGCGACGGTATTGATGCGATGGACCGCATAGCCGAAAAAGTACTCGATGATACTTTCACTACGGATCTAGGCGGTGAGTCACGTGACTTTGTCGAGAGCAGTTCAAATACGCTTTTTGCTTTTGGACTGGCGTTATTGCTGATCTACCTGATCCTCGCGGCTCAGTTTGAAAGCTTCATCGATCCGCTGATCATTATTTTAACGGTACCGATGGCAGTCGCCGGAGCTATGCTCTCATTATGGTTGTTCGGACAAACCTGGAATATCTTCAGCCAGATCGGAACGATCATGCTCATCGGGCTCGTCACGAAGAATGGTATTCTGATCGTGGAGTTCGCTAATAAGCTCCGGGAGGAGGGTAAACCGAAACATATCGCAATACTCGAAGCTGCCGAAGCGCGGCTTCGTCCAATCCTGATGACGAGCTTAGCAATTGCACTGGGAGCACTGCCTATCGCCATGGCGCTGGGAGCAGCAGCACAGAGCCGAATGGGTATGGGTATCGTGATCGTGGGCGGAACGATCTTTTCGCTGATCCTGACACTCTTTATTATTCCGGCTATCTATGCAATGTGGTCGAAAGGCCATCAACGGAAGAACGAAGAGCTTTTCGAACGGCTCGAAAAAGAAGAAATGGAACTCGTTTAAAACTGACTTATTGAAGCGGCTTATGCTCATGCTCATAGCCGCTTCCTTACTATAAACACTATATTTTGATGAAAAAAGGGGCAATCGCGTTATCTGTACTAACCGTTCTGTGTTTACTTTTCACTCACGTCCGTGCCCAGGAACAACTGACGCTGAAACAGGCGGTAGAGATCACGTTAAAAAATAACTTCGACATCCGGATATCCGGAAACGATGTTGAAATCGCGAAGACAAATGTGAGCCGTGCCAATGCCGGGATGACCCCGTCGTTAACCGGAACATTAAACACTAATTCAACTATATCGAACACCCGACAAACCCTTTCGAACGGCACGCAACAAGAACGAAACGGTGCCAGGAACTCCAGCATCAACTATGGCGTAGGATTGAACTGGACAATTTTCGACGGGTTTGCCATGTTTGCCAATTACAAGACGCTTCAGGAGCTTCAGCGGCGCGGCGAAGCGGAGTTCAGGGCAATTGTACAGGCGACGGTCTCCGACGTAATTACCAACTACTACGATATTGTAAAGCAACAGCAAAATGTACAGGCCTCCCAGACGGCGGTTGAGATCTCCAGGCTAAGGGTGAACAACGCGCAGGCCAGATATCAGATCGGCAGGGCAGCCAAACTTGAAGTCTTACAGGCTACTGTCGATCTGAATACCGATACCACTACACTTTTACGAAACCTGGATCTTTACAGAAACGCAAAGACGCAGCTCAATGAGTTGCTTGCCCGGGACCTGAATACCGAATTTACCGTTGAAGACACCATTATTTTTGAAGCGGATCTCATCCTTTCAGACCTGCAGTCAAAAGCCGCGCAGCAAAACCCCGCAATTCAAACGGCTGTGATCAACCAGCGCCTCGCAGAACTCAATCTAAAACGGGTTAAAGCAGACCGCTATCCCGCAATCGGACTAACCTCCGGCTATACCTTTTCCAATTCTAAATCAGCGCTGGGCTTTGCCCAGTCATCAAACGGCCGCGGCTTTAATTACGGCCTGTCAGCATCAGTAAACATATTTAATGGCTTCTTACAACGCCGGAATGAAAAGATCGCTTCTATTGAGATCGACAACTCCGAGCTTGAATACGGCCGCTTGAGCCGGAACATCCATTCACAGCTTAATACACAGTACCAGACTTACCAGACCAATCTGGAGCTTGTAAAGCTGGAGATGCAAAATCTTAATGTTGCCAGACAAAATCTTGATATCACCATGGAAAAGCTTCGCTTCGGAACATTGACGCCGCTTGAATTCCGCGAAGCACAACGGAATTATATCAACGCACTTTCACGATTTACAGAAGCGCAGTATCAAACGAAGCTGGCAGAGGTATCTCTTAAAGAACTGGCAGGTACGACGCCATTGGAATAACCTTTGCCCGATATTTGCAGCGACCCTTTTTCAAAAAGATTAAAAACAGTACTTTTGAATAAACATGGGGAGCTTTAAGCATAAAACTGTCTTACTTATTGACGATAGTTATATCGACAACCTGATCAATCGCAAGATTTTGGAAAACAACAATTTTGCGGAAAACATCGTGGTGATGGACTCTCCTCAAAAGGCTTTAAGCTTTTTAAATGAAAAGGTACAAACCGATAGCGGGTTCCCTGAGGTCATTTTCTTAGATCTCAGGATGCCTGGTATGAGCGGGTTTGAGCTGCTGACAGAGCTCAAAACAACTATTGGTCACAAAGCCGGCGAAGTCAGGATATTTGTACTTTCGTCATCGCTTGACCCTACCGACCTGAAGCGCGCGCAGGAAAACCACCTGGTCTCCCGCTTTATCGGCAAACCCCTCACCAACAAAATTTTGGAAGAAATATAATGATTTTAGTTGCAGACAGCGGTTCTTCTAAAACCGATTGGATTCTCTCTCTCCGGGAGGATGAAAAGCTACAATTCAGGACGAGCGGAATAAATCCATTCTTTTTAACGGAAAAAGAGATTATCAGACTACTCCAGGGTGTTCCGGAAATACAGACGAACAACGCAGAAGTATCCGAAATTTATTTCTTTGGTGCAGGCTGCTCAAGTCCTGACCGACGCGAAATAATCTCAAACGCACTTTCGGCAGTCTTTCCATCTGCGTTTGTTAACGCTGAGAGTGATCTGGTAGGTTCGGCTTATGCCACATGTGGGAACACTAAAGGGTTAACCTGTATTTTAGGCACCGGTTCAAACATCTCTTTTTATGATGGCGAGGAGGTAATGAACGGCAAACACGGACTAGGTTACATACTTGGAGATGAAGGGTCAGGAACGTATTTTGGGAAAAAGCTTATTACCGAATTCCTATACGGACTTATGCCGGATGAGCTGCGAAAAGCATTCACTGAACGTTATGAATTAACCAAGGAGGATGTTATTCAGAGCCTGTACCAAAAGCCGGCACCAAACTTTTATCTGGCCTCCTTCACAAAATTCATGAGTGAGCAGATCAACCACTTGTTCATCCGCGAATTGCTGTACCAGGGTTTTAACGAGTTCATCAGAACGAATATCCAGTCATATCCTGATTATGCCAAATATCAATGCCATTTTGTTGGCTCCATCGCATTCCATTTCCAGGACATCTTAAGAAAGGCCTGTAATGATAATAACGTGGCCGTAGGAAAAATACTTAAGCAGCCGATCGACGAACTATACAAGTTTATTTTATTGAGAGAAATCAAAAACGCCTGAGTCTTGTCTCAGGCGTTTTGATGTTATGTATAGTTGCTTATAGTTGCTCCCGGGGTGCTAAGTAACCAGGACGTTCGGATTATATTCCACAAACTCTTCATATGCTTTACTAAGATCCCTGACCGAATTCACCTCAAAGTCGATCCCCCACGGTGTCCAGGAAATAAACTTATGTCCACCGTCCTGTTTTCCGGGTCTTTGCGATTTACAGATCTCTTCGTAAACGCCAAAAGTACCAAGGCTGTAATAATTGATCTTGGTGGTCCGGTGATTTAAATTATGGGACCGAACGAGTTTAAACCCCATTTTCTTGATCCAGTTCTTGATCGCTGCTGCTGTTTCACGTGGCATAACTATTCTCATTTACAACCAGTTAATTAACAGCATCATGATATTGGGGTTTTTATTAATTTGAAATTGACGGAAAAGAAGGGTCAGGTCTGTTAAAACGAAAAAAGGGAAAGACAGTTGCCTTTCCCTTGTAGCCCGTAGGGGAATCGAACCCCTGTTTCAAGAATGAAAATCTTGCGTCCTAACCCCTAGACGAACGGGCCAGACTACGTCCTTTTTTTAAGGTCTGCAAAGGTAAATAATTCCAGGTACCTTCAAAAGGTTTTTTGAAAAAAAACACGATATCTATGAGGCTTGTATAGCCACCGTATTAACCACGTCCTCCAACTCGTTAATATCGAACGGCTTGGCAAGAAAAGTATCGGCTCCCGCTTGTTTGGCCAGGGTCTTTATATCATTGTTAGCCGAGAAATATACCACCGGGATATTCCTGAACTCCTCATGCTCCTTGATCAGCTGGGTAGCTACAATGCCCCCTGTATCAGGGATCCAGTTGTCCATCAGGATCACGTTCGGCCGGATATCCTCCAGCGTTTCGATAATATTATTGCAGTTAGTCCGCGTATGGACATCCCAACCCTGCTCCTCCAAAATATAACTGCAAATAGAAAGTATATCGCTATCGTCATCAAAAATCAAGATGCGTTTTCCCATACTTTATGCTGCTTTTTTGTTTTTTCTAACTTTTTCAAAATAAGGAACAGTATACCTGCATTCTCGTAACCCTCATTATTAAAAATTGTTTCAACACCGGTCTTCCGCGCACGAAATTTAAATGAAGGCAAACCGAATATAACTCCTAATTCTCAGAAACGGAAAAATCTTGATGAAAAAATATTCAACAGGATGAAGGAAAATGAAAATAAAAAAAGCGATCTGAACTTTCAGATCGCTTTAGGTAGCGGGGGCCAGACTCGAACTGACGACCTTCGGGTTATGAGCCCGACGAGCTACCAACTGCTCCACCCCGCACTTTTGACAATTTTCACGCTTTTGACTAATATCCGTTGCGTTTAAATTGGACTGCAAAGATATATTTCGTTTCTTTGCAGTCCAAATATTTTTTTAAAATTTTTTTTCATGCCTCATAAAGCCGGATTTGTTAGTTTGATCGGGAAGCCGAATGTTGGAAAATCCACCCTGATGAATGCTTTGGTTGGTGAAAAAATGTCCATAGTTACGCCTAAGGCCCAAACCACCCGCCACAGGATCCTCGGAATAGTTAATGAGGAAGATTACCAGATCATCTTTTCAGATACCCCGGGTGTTATCAAACCGAAATATGGCCTTCAGGAATCCATGATGGGGTTTGTAAAGGAATCGCTGGTAGATGCCGACGTCATCCTTTTTGTAACAGATATCAACGAGAGACATGACGAGCAGGATGTGATCGAACGATTGCAAAAGACTTCATCGCCTATTGCTGTTATTATCAACAAGATCGATAAATCAAACGAGGAAGCTGTAAAAGACAAGATCAGGCACTGGGAACAGACTTTCAATACCCATTCAGTATTTGCCGTTTCTGCTCTGCACGACCATAATGTCGCTTCCGTCATGCAGTTCATTCTTGATAAACTGCCGGAACACCCGGCGTATTATGAAAAGGATACGCTAACCGACAAGAACGAACGCTTTTTCGTCTCAGAGATGATCCGGGAAAAGATCTTTAAACTTTACGAAAAAGAGATTCCCTACAGCACGGAGGTTATTATCACTTCGTTTAAAGAAGAACCGGGAATAAACCGCATCAGCGCCGAAATTATCGTTGAAAGGGACTCTCAGAAAAACATCCTGATAGGCAAAGGCGGGGAGATGATAAAGAAGGTAGGAACTTATGCACGGCAGGATATGGAAGAGTTCCTGCAAAAAAAAGTGTTCCTCGAATTATTTGTAAAAGTTATTGCCGACTGGCGAAACCGTAAAAACTACCTGAAGCGGTTTGGCTATGACGACTAACCGTTACAGTGCGATGCTGATCGTAAATCCCAAAATCTAAAAGTTAAAATGAGTAATATAGTAGCAATAGTGGGCCGCCCGAATGTCGGAAAGTCGACATTATATAACAGACTTACCGAAAGCCGGAAAGCAATAGTAGATGATTACAGCGGTGTAACGCGCGACCGCCATTATGGGATGGCTGAGTGGACCGATAAAACCTTTACCGTGATTGATACCGGGGGCTATGTCGCCGGATCGGACGATGTTTTTGAAGCCGCTATCCGGGAGCAGGTGCTTATTGCCATTGAAGAGGCAACGGTAATTTTATTTCTGGTTGATGTTACCACCGGCATCACCGACCTGGATGACGAAATTGCCGACATTCTCCGCCGTAGCAAAAAGCCGGTATTTGTAGCCGTGAACAAAGTTGATAACAACCAGCTGTTATCGGAAGCGACTATCTTTTACAGCTTCGGACTCGGTGAGATCTACCCGATCTCATCCATGACAGGATCAGGAACCGGCGAGTTGCTGGATGAAATGGTAAAGCATTTTGAAAAAGCACCGGAGGATGACAACCAGCTGCCTAAGTATGCCATCGTTGGCCGGCCCAATGTCGGGAAGTCATCCCTAATCAACGCGCTGATCGGCCGTGAGCGTAACATCGTGACCCCGATTGCCGGAACCACGCGCGATTCCATTCATATCCACTATAACCAATTCGGACATGAATTTATGCTGATCGATACAGCGGGCCTCAGAAAAAAAGCCAAGGTTAAAGAGAATATCGAGTTCTACTCCGTAATGCGCACCATTAAAGCTCTGGAAGAAGCGGACGTTACTATCCTCATGATCGACGCCACTGAAGGAATTGAATCGCAGGATATAAACATTTTTCACCTGGCCGAAAAAAACAAAAAAGGAGTTGTCATTCTTGTAAACAAGTGGGATTTGATCGAAAAGAATACCAAAACGGCCAAAGCGTTCGAAGAGCAGATCCGTGAAAAGATCGCTCCATTTACTGATGTGCCCATTATTTTCACATCCGTAACAGAAAAACAACGCATTTTTAAAGCCGTTGAAGCAGCGGCAAAAGTTTACGAGAATAAGCTTAAAAAGATCCCTACTTCGAAACTAAATGATGTGATGCTTCCGATCATTGAAAGCTATCCTCCTCCTTCAACGAAAGGAAAATACATCAAGATCAAATACATCACCCAGATCAACGCGGCATCACCGATGTTTGCATTCTTCTGCAATCTGCCTCAATACATTAAGGAGCCGTATAAACGCTTCCTTGAAAATAAGTTAAGGGAGAATTTTGACTTTAGTGGAATTCCGATCCAGATCTATTTTAGACAGAAATAAAAGAATAAAAGCATGAAAAAAACATTTCTCATAACCCTGGCCGCCGGCGCGATCAGTTGGGCAGGCTGCAACAGCAGCGAGCAGGGGCAGGATAAAGAAAGACAGGATTCAATTGAAGCTGCGGCAGCGGCGGATTCTATGCTTCGTGATGTAATCCAGGAAGCAGACACCGCCATTTCTACCGACTCGATCATTGTCGATACGGTGCCCGCCGGTAACAACAGATAAGGAAGTGACCTTCACTTCCTTATTCTAATTCAAGCAAGGCCTTTTCTACGGCAGGGTCGGTTGAATTGATCACCCTAAAATAACCTTCATCTCCATAGAAGTACTGCGCAGCCAGCGCTTTCAGATTATGCTTTAACTCCTCCTGAGATAAAGCAACATCTGTCCGGGTGTATTTTATATTTTTTGATGCAGCCATTGCCAGCAACTTTTGGAACTGCTGGTGAGAGATCGTAAAGTCAGCGATAAACCTTCCGAGAGGCGCATGATCAATGTCCCTGATCAGAAAATCGTAAACAAATTCATTTATTGTTCCCGAAGTATACAACTCCCTGTAAAAGCCGGTATATGCTGTAGTGTCGAGCGGAATATTAATGTCAGGCGTTATCCCTCCTCCCCCAAATACGCTCTTACCGCGGGATGTCTTGAATACACGCTTCTTATCAACCTGGGCGGCATCTTTATGCTTGCCATTCGTAACCTCTCCGCTGGTAAACCGCTGATGCAGTTCGTCAAAATATTCTTCATTCCCTTTTTCATAAGGCTTTTGAATGGACCTGCCTGAAGGCGTGTAATACCGCGCAATGGTAAGATTCAACGCCGAACCGTCGCCAAAATCGAACTGTTCCTGGACCAGCCCTTTGCCGAACGACCTGCGTCCGATGATCGCACCACGATCAAGATCCTGTATCGCACCGGCCACTATTTCGCTCGCCGATGCAGAATTCTCATCTATGAGGACAGCTAATCCACCCTGTTCAAAATCGCCGGCAGCTGATGCAAAATAATCGGTCCGCGGCTCATGTGCACCTTCCGTATACAAGATCAGCTTCTTGTCGGCCAGAAAGTGATCGGCCAGAGCTGTAGCGGCACTCAGATAACCGCCTCCGTTTCCGCGCAGATCGAGGATCAGGTTTTTCATGCCCCTTTTTTTAAGCTTTCGCAATGCCGCCGTAAAGTCGTCCGCCGTTCTGGCACCAAAACGATCGATCTTGATATAGCCGGCGTTACCGCCGATCAGATAGGCCGCCGCTATACTACTAACGGTTATCTTGTCCCGTTTGATCCTTCTCACCAGGGTTTCAGAACCGCGTTTCAATGTCAGCTCTACAAAAGTACCCTTCTTGCCACGCATCAGTTTCACGACCTGCCTGGCCGAAATATCGTTGTTGGCGACAACTTTGCTATTGATCCTAACGATTTGATCGCCTTTATGCAGGCCTGCCTGATCGGCGGGTCCGCCGGCGTTAACCGCCGTAACCGTTATGGTATCCTGCACAATAAAGTATTCGATCCCGATACCGAAAAAATTGCCTTCAAGATCTTCGGTGAGCATTTTTGCTTCCACCGGAGGGAGGTAGGCTGTATGCGGATCGAGGTGCGTCAGGATTTCGTTTATCGCTATCTCGCGCAGCGAATCAGCACCCAGATCGTCAACATACCGGTCGTCAACCAACTTAAGGACGGACGACAACTTATCACTACGACCGTTAAAAAACGGCAGGAAGGTGCCGTTCCGCCGGTTCTGGTCCTCAGCAAAAAACTTTGGGCCGATAATCATTCCGGCGATCATTACAACCGCGTAACTGCCCGCTATCAGGAGGTTTTTCCTCGTCGATTTCCTCATGCTCTAAAATCCCGCTCTAATTTAAATATTGCCATAACAGAATCTCTATTTTTTGACAATATGTTTCAGTTATTGTTACCGCTTCACCACAAAATCTGCTTGTAAAATCTGCTCATTTTAAAGCCTCAACTTTCATAACGAACCACTTATAATTTTCTTCTGTTATGGGATTATCCAATTTTACGCTAATTTTGAAGCTATGAAGAGAACTACCGAGCAGGATTCACATTATAACGACTTAGATAAAATGAGCATTGGTGACCTGTTAAAAGGCATCAATAACGAAGATAAAACAGTACCCCATGCTGTAGAAAAAGTTATTCCGCAAATAGAAAGACTTGTTGCCGTTATTACTGATAGAATGAAAAATGGCGGCCGCCTGTTCTATATCGGCGCCGGCACCAGCGGCAGACTTGGCATCGTCGATGCCTCTGAATGCCCTCCTACTTATGGCGTTCCTTTCGATTGGGTGATCGGTATCATTGCCGGCGGCGACACTGCTATCCGTAAAGCAGTTGAGTATGCCGAGGATGACCCGGAGCAGGCATGGAAGGATCTGATGGAATACGACATTACCGAAAAGGACGTATTGGTCGGAATTGCTGCATCCGGAACCACTCCTTATGTGATAGGCGGTCTGCAGAAGGCAAATGCTGCCGGCTTAGCTACCGGCTGTATCGTGTGCAATGAAGGAAGCCCAGTGGCCGCAGCAGCTCAATATCCTGTCGAGGTTGTGGTTGGCCCTGAGTTCGTGACCGGTTCTACCCGCATGAAATCAGGTACAGCTCAAAAACTGGTGCTGAACATGATCAGTACTACCGTGATGATCCAGCTCGGCCGCGTTAAGGGAAATAAGATGTTCGATATGCAGCTTACCAATTATAAGCTTGTTGGAAGGGCTGTCAATATGGTGATGCAGGCCACAGGTGCTGATAAGGAGACCGCGCAGGCACTTCTCGATGAATTCGGCAGCGTACGAAAAGCTGTAGAAAATTACCATTCGGTCCATTAATGATACTTCCCGCGGGAAGTACGTAATTTGACTTGTTATGCATGAGATAGAACCGTTTTATCGGTGGAGGGACGACTATATTGCGTCAGAAGACGAGCGATCACCGTTCTATCGGACGGAATACAGTGAATTCGAGTATGACAAGCAGATATATAACTACTATATTCATCCGCAATGGGATGAATTCGGTTCTCAAACGCTTTATCTCAAGGTTCTCTTCGTTGATTATGACCGGAACTATGCGATAATCGAGTTCATCGGAGAGTGGAATGATGCGTTGTACAACGACATCATGCTCCTTAAGCGTGAGATCATCGAGCTGATGATGAGGGAAGGTATCGACAAATTTATCCTTATCGGCGAAAACGTCCTGAACTTTCACTCCTCAGACGATTCGTATTACGAGGAATGGTTTCAGGATGTAGAAGACGGCTGGATCGCCGGGATCAATTTCCGCGAACACGTTATTGAGGAATTTAAGAGGAACCAGATCGATTACTATATCAATTTCGGGGGCCAGTTAGACGATATGACCTGGCGCAATCTCAAACCTGTGCAGTTTTTCAAAAAGGTGGAAGAGCAGCTTACGAAGCGCCTCACCTGACGCCATTTGCATTTCATTAAACTTTGTTGCATTTTTGCAACGCTTATTCAGAAAGACGGAGGGACTAGACCCTGCGAAGTCTTAGCAACCTGTGCTAACAAGGTGCTAAATTCTATCCTGTATCGATACCAGTTGATCGGGAAAAGATAAGTAAAAGTCAAAAGCCGGAAACCGACTTTTCGAAAATAAGCCTTTAAAAGATGTGAGACGTTAGATTTGAGACATTAGACTGCTTCACGCAGCTGCGCTCTCATATCTTATATCTCATGTCTCATATCTACATAGAAATGAGCATAAGAGAAGAATTACAGAAGCGCATCCTGGTTATCGACGGTGCTATGGGAACGATGATCCAGCGCTATCAGCTTACGGAAGAAGACTTTCGCGGAGAACGTTTTAAGGATCATCTATGTGATGTTAAAGGAAACAACGATCTCCTGAACATCAGCCGCCCGGATGTGGTCAGGGCGATCCATGCAGAATATCTTAATGCGGGAGCCGATATCATTGAAACGAATACATTCAGTACCCAGGTCATCTCGCTGGCCGATTACCGGATGGAAGATCTGGCTTATGAATTAAGCTTTGAGGGGGCTCGTCTTGCCAGAGAAGTTGCCGACGAGTTTAGCCGGCAGGATCCCGCTAAACCACGTTTTGTTGCGGGTGCGATAGGCCCAACCAACAGAACGGCATCACTTTCGCCCGATGTGAATGATCCGGGCTTCCGTGCAGTAACTTTTGACAGCCTGGTGGCTGCCTATTACGATCAGGTAAGGGGATTGGTAGACGGCGGCTCGGACGTTCTCCTTATCGAGACGATCTTCGATACGCTCAATGCAAAGGCAGCGATATTTGCCATCAAACAATACGAAAAAGAGATCGGCAGAAAACTGGAGATCATGATCTCCGGAACGATCACCGATGCTAGTGGCCGCACACTGTCTGGCCAGACGGTTGAAGCTTTCCTTAACTCGGTTAGCCACGCCGGATTGCTGAGCATTGGTCTGAACTGTGCCCTCGGCGCAAAGGAAATGCGTCCGCATATTGAAGAACTCGCACAAAAAGCTGAATGCTTCATATCGGCATATCCTAACGCCGGCCTGCCTAATGAATTTGGCGCCTATGACGAGGTGCCTCATGAGACTGCCCATCTGGTAGAGGACTTTATGCAAAGCGGGTTTGTAAATATCGTTGGCGGATGTTGCGGAACCACCCCCGACCATATTCGCTGCATTGCAGAAAAGGCCGCTAAACATCAACCTCGTGTGGTTCCTTCTGTGGAGCCTCACTTACGATTAAGCGGGCTCGAACCAGTAACCATCACGCCTGAAAGTATCTTCGTCAACATCGGTGAGCGTACCAACATCACCGGGTCGCCCAGGTTTTCTAAACTTATACTCGGCGGCGACTATGAGGGCGCACTGGCAGTTGCCCGTCAGCAGGTAGAAGGCGGTGCCCAGGTCATTGACGTCAACATGGATGAGGGGATGCTCGATTCTGAAGCTGCCATGACCAAATTCCTGAACCTTCTGGCTTCAGAGCCAGACATTGCAAAGCTCCCGGTGATGGTTGACTCCTCTAAATGGAGTGTTATTGAGGCCGGCTTGAAATGCCTGCAGGGGAAAGGTATCGTCAATTCCATTTCACTTAAAGAAGGCGAAGAGGCTTTTAAAGAACACGCCCGAAAAATAATGCAGTATGGTGCCGCCGTAGTGGTAATGGCATTTGATGAGCAGGGACAAGCCGACAACTATGAACGGCGGACCGGGATCTGCAAGCGCTCATATGATATTCTCGTCAATGAAGTAGGCTTCCAGCCTCAGGACATCATTTTCGACCCGAATATCCTGACGGTAGCTACCGGCCTGGAAGAGCATAACAACTACGCGGTCGACTTCATCAAAGCTACCCGATGGATCAAAGAAAACCTGCCCTTAGCAAAAGTGAGCGGCGGCGTTTCCAATATTTCTTTTTCCTTCCGCGGGAATAACGTCGTGCGCGAAGCCATGCATTCCGCTTTCCTGTATCATGCCATAAAAGCAGGCCTGGATATGGGGATCGTAAATGCCGGCATGCTTGAAGTGTATGAAGAGATCCCGAAAGAACTACTTGAAAAGGTAGAGGACGTGCTCCTGAACAGGCGCCCGGATGCTACGGAGATATTAGTGGACTACGCTGAAACCGTCAAAGCCAAAGGCAAAGAAACGGTCAGGGACGAGGAGTGGCGCAAAGGCACCGTTGAAGAACGGTTATCGCATGCCTTGGTCAAGGGCCTGATCGAACACCTTGACAATGATGTGGAGGAAGCGCGTCAGAAATATGACCGTCCGCTGCAGGTGATCGAGGGGCCATTGATGGACGGTATGAATATAGTCGGCGACCTCTTCGGTGCCGGTAAAATGTTCCTCCCGCAGGTCGTAAAATCCGCACGGGTAATGAAAAAAGCCGTAGCCTATCTGTTACCGTTCATTGAACAGGAAAAATTGAACAACCCTGATGCCGATCAGTCGAGCTCAGCCGGAAGGGTGCTGTTAGCTACCGTGAAAGGCGATGTACATGATATCGGAAAAAATATCGTGGGTGTAGTACTGGCATGCAACAACTTTGAAGTTGTGGACATGGGGGTAATGGTTCCTGCCCAGGACATCATTAAAAAAGCCAGAGAGATCAACGCAGACATCATCGGATTAAGCGGCCTGATCACTCCTTCACTTGACGAAATGGTACATTTCGCTAAAGAAATGGAGCGCGAAGGATTTTCCGTTCCTCTCATCATCGGCGGAGCTACCACTTCCCGGATCCATGCGGCGGTAAAGATCGCCCCCAATTATTCCGGGCCTACCGTTCACGTCCTTGATGCCTCACGAAGCGTAACTGTCTGCAGCAGCCTGATGAATGGCGAACAACGCGAAACCTACATTAAAAACATCCGTGACGAGTACGATAAAGCACGCGAAGCGCATCTCAGCAAGCGGTCTGATAAGCGCTATAAAACGATTGCCGAAGCACGGGAAGGTAAACTTCAGATCGGCCTGAACGGATCTGTACCGCCTGCCCCTACGTTTCTTGGAACGAAAGTAATAGAAGACTTCCCGCTGCAGGAACTGCTTCCGTATATTGACTGGACACCGTTTTTTCATACCTGGGAATTAAGGGGCAGCTATCCCCGAATCTTTGAAGATAAGGTGGTCGGAACAGAAGCCAGAAAGCTGTTTGACGATGCCCAAAGCCTGCTAAAGCAGATCGTAGACGAAAAACTTCTCAAAGCGAACGCGGTAATCGGTTTCTGGCCGGCAAATTCGGTCGGGGATGATATCGTGCTCGAAGTTGAAAGTTCAAAGTTGCAGGTTGAAGGTGCCTCACAATTCACAACTCACAACCCACAACTTATCACCATCCATACCCTTCGGCAGCAGACCGAAAAGCCACAGGGCGAACCTTACTATGCCCTGGCCGACTTTATTGCGCCGAGAGACAGCGGAATAAAAGATCACTTCGGCGGATTTGCCGTCACGGCGGGTATCGGACTTGACGACCTGGTGGCTAAATTCCACAAGAGCTTTGACGATTACAACAGCATCATGGCCAAGGCACTGGCCGACCGCCTGGCAGAGGCATTTGCTGAGAAGATGCACGAACTGGTTCGTAAAGAATACTGGGGATACGCCAAAGAGGAGCATTTGAACAACGAAGAACTTATCAAAGAAAAATACACGGGCATCCGCCCGGCACCCGGGTATCCGGCCTGTCCGGACCATACCGAGAAGCGTACGTTGTTCGACCTTCTTGAGGCTGAGAAAAATGCCGGTATCCAACTTACAGACAGCTTTGCCATGTACCCCGCAGCATCAGTCAGCGGATTTTATTTTGCCAACCCACAGTCAAGATACTTTGGTCTCGGCAAGATCACGAAAGACCAGGTGGAGGACTATGCACAGCGTAAGAACCTTTCCATAGATGAAGCGGAAAGGTGGCTGAGCCCGAATTTGGCATACTAGTATGAAGCGCTGATAACCGATAGCTAATAACTGATAGCTGATAACTGAAACTAATACACGAAACTTTTTTGATGAAGATCACCGACCATATCACAAACTCGAACGGAAAAACGCTTTTCTCATTCGAACTGCTTCCTCCCGTCAAAGGTCAGAGCATTCAACAGATCTATAATGCGATCGACCCCTTAATGGAGTTCAAACCACCGTTCATTGACGTTACATACCATCGGGAAGACTATATCTATAAACAGCATCCTACCGGGCTGCTGGAACAGGTGGCATACCGCAAGCGCCCCGGCACGGTAGCCATTTGTGCCGCGATCATGAACCGCTATAAGGTGGATGCCGTTCCGCACCTGATCTGCGGCGGTTTTACCAAAGAAGAAACCGAAAATGCCCTGATCGACCTTCAGTTTTTAGGAATTGACAACGTTCTGGTATTACGTGGCGATGCACGGAAAGCGGATCCGGCATTCATTCCCACACCAGGCGGACATGCTTATGCCACCGATCTGCTGGAACAGGTAGTGAACATGAATAACGGAATTTATCTGCACGAGGATCTTGATGTTACATGCAAATCCGGATTCTGTATCGGCGTTGCCGGATACCCTGAAAAACACTTTGAAGCGCCTAACCTGAAAACCGACTTTCGTTATTTGAAGAAGAAAGTTGAAATGGGCGCAGCGTTCATTGTTACCCAGATGTTTTTCGACAACAAAAAATACGGTGAGTTCGTGAAGCTCTGTCGCGAACACGATATCAATGTGCCGATAATTCCAGGACTTAAACCGATCACCGCCTCGAAACAGCTCATCAATCTTCCTAAGATATTTCATATCGACATTCCGGAGGAGCTGAGTGATGAAGTGATGAAATGCAAAACGGAAAAAGAAGTAAGAGAAGTGGGTATCCAGTGGATGATCGCGCAGTGTAAGGAACTGGTCTCCTTCGGAGCTCCCGTACTCCATTTTTACACGATGGGCAACCCCGAGCCGACAAGGAGAATTGCTGAAGCAATTTTTTAATACTGCATCAAAGATAATGGAAGGCACGGCCTGAGTCGTGCCCCAACTCATCTAAATAATGGTTTCTAAAAGAAGCGCTTTGAACGCTGCGAAATCATTAGCCAGCCTGACCGACCGCCTCTCCTGCTCAGTCAAATGCTTTACGGACTCCGGCGGCTTTATTGCATGAGCGATCTTGTCCGGAAAAACATCAGGAAATTTACATGGATGGGCGGTTGATAAAAAGATGCCTGTGCTGTTGTTCGCCGGATTTTCACTTTTCCATTTCTCCAAAGCCAGCCAGCCTATAGCCGTATGCGGGCAGGCAACATACCTGTACCGTTCAAAAATAACACCGATCGCATTCAAGGTTTCAGTGTCGGTAAAACTGTACCCGGTAACCATCTTCCCTAACCGGTCATGATCTTTGAACATGTCCATGATCCTTACCCAGTTACTCGGACTGCCCACATCCATAGCATTTGATATCGTCGGCACAGACTTCCGCGGATGGTAGGCGCCTGTCCGCAGAAACTTCGGCACAGTGTCGTTTACGTTAGTGGCCGCCAGAAAATGACTGACCGGTAACCCCATCTTCCAGGCAAGCAGGCCCGCTGCAAGATTCCCAAAGTTTCCGCTGGGCACTGAAATGACCAGATTCGCCAGGCCTTGCTTCTTCAGCTCTGCAAAGGCATTGAAGTAATAGAACGTTTGCGGTATCAGCCGGGCAATGTTGATGGAATTTGCTGAAGTCAGCTGAAAGGCTTTGTTCAGCTCCGCGTCAACGAAGGCCCGCTTTACCAGCGCCTGACAATCATCAAAAGAGCCCTCAAGTTCAATGGCACGAATGTTCCCGCCACACGTAGTAAGCTGCAATTCCTGAATTGCACTTACCTTACCTCTAGGGTACAGAATGGTCACCCGTGTGTTCGGAATACCGAGGAAACCTAATGCCACCGCACCACCGGTATCGCCCGATGTCGCCACGAGCACATCAAGAACCTTACCTACATCCTCCAGGCAATGGCTCATAACACGGCTCATGAAGCGCGCACCGAAATCTTTGAACGCCAGTGACGGGCCATGAAAAAGCTCCACGACATGTGTCTTTTCATCTAGTTTAACTACCGGGGCCGGAAAGTCTATGGCGTCGTTAACGATTTTGCGGAGATCCGCAGACGGTATGCTGTCCTGCAGCAATGCATGCGAAACCCGGTAAGCGATCTCCTGCATCGGGTAATTCTCGATCCGCCGAAGAAAGCGCTCATCGAGCTTCGGAATATATGCAGGCATATACAAGCCTTTATCGGCCGGAAAGCTTTTAAATACCGCTTCGCGGAAATCAACCTCCGAAGCGCTGTTATTTGTGCTATAAAATTTCATTGATCGAGTATTTTAGGCCCCTTGCGGTTAATGGCCGATACAAATACCTGGCTGCGGATACCTATCGACGCCAGATGGCGTTGCAGCATGTTCGTGATGCGCTCCGCCGTGTCCTTATCTCTCACAAATGAGAAAACTGACGGGCCTGATCCGGAGATCCCAAAGCTGACCGCTCCGCCGGCAAGGGCTATTTCTCTCATTTTATAAAAGCCGGGGATCAGGATCGCCCGGGCGGGCTCAGCTACAACGTCGTGCATGCTCCTGCCGACCAGGTCAATGTCGTCCATAAACAACCCGCTTATGAGCCCGGCGATATTTCCCCACTGCCTTACGGCATCTCTAAGGTCGACCTTGTTTTTTATCATTAGTCGCGCTTCCCGCGTCGGAACATCAACTTCCGGAAAAACGATCGCGCAATATAAAGCAGACGGAACCGGAAGGCGGATAACATCCAGAGGGTCATAACTTCTGATCAGGACCAAACCGCCCAACAGGGCGGGGGCTACATTGTCGGCGTGTCCCGACCCGCACGCCGCCTCCTCCCCTTTCATAGCAAAAGGAAGCAGCTTTTCAGCCGGAAGCCTTCCGCCCATGAGCTGGTTGATCGCATATAACCCCGCAACGGTGCTTGCCGAGCTCGAACCCAGGCCGCTTCCGACAGGCATTCCCTTATGCAACTCGATCTCAACGCCGGCATCCGGCGCGCCGATCGCCTCCAGGTAATGCTGCACACTAACGCTGACCGTATTCATTGCCGGATCAAGCGGCAACCTTCCGCCATCACCGGTGATCCTTTTTACCGAGACGCCCCGCACGGCGGTCCGCCGCATGACCACATCATCGCCCGGTTCATCAACGGCAAAACCAAGAATGTCATAGCCGCAGACAACATTCGCTACTGTTGCCGGAGCAAAAACTTTGATAGTGTCCATCTTATTTCGCTCCAACATTGACCAGGTCTGCAAAAACACCCGCGGCGGTAACTTCCGCTCCGGCACCGGGACCCTTGACCACCATTGGGCGGTCGATATACCGGTCGGTCGTGAATGAAATAATATTATCACTGCCCGATAGCATAAAGAAGGGATGCGTTTCATCAACCATCTGTAGAGAGATTTCGACCTTCCCGTCTTGCAGCTTTCCGATATAGCGAAGCACCTTCCCGGCTTCCTGAGCCCGGGCCTTTAGCTGGCTAAAGTAAGCCTCGGAAGCTTTCAGCTGTTCGTAAAACTCCGGAACCGACGGGGCTTCCACACATGCCTGCGGCAGCATGTTTTGCAGCTGTACGTCCGCAGCTTCCACCGGATAACCGGCATCACGGGCAAGGATGAGCATCTTCCTCATAAAATCAGTGCCGTTAAGGTCATCCCGCGGGTCTGGCTCCGTAAATCCTTTCTCCTGAGCAAGTTTTACAACATCATAAAAACTGGCATCGCCTTTAAAGTTGTTGAAGATGAATGAAATGGTACCCGAAAGGATAGCTTCGATCTTTTGAACGCGGTCGCCGCTGACCATCAGATCCTTAAGCGTCCGCACTATCGGCAACCCGGCCCCGACATTGGTTTCATAGTAAAAATCTACCCCGTGCTTCCGTGCTGCTTCCCTGAACCCTTTATACTGGCTGTAATCCGATGAATTGCCGATCTTGTTACAGGTTACTACCGATATACTGGCATTTAACACTTCTTCATAAAAGCTTACCGGCTTCGGGCTGGCCGTATTATCCACAAACACGCAATTAGGCAGGTTCAGCGCCTTCATCGCCTGTACAAACTCAAATAGCTCTGCTTTTTCACCCTCCCCGTCCAGGCGGCGCTCCCATTCTTCAAGACAGATGCCCTCGGGATCGATCAGCATTTTACGGGTGTTACAGATGCCCGTAACCCTCACCTGGATATCGTTATGCCGCTTCAGAAAATCCGCATGAGCATGCAGCTGCCGAAAGAGCGTACTTCCGATCTGGCCGGTCCCCACACAAAACACATGCAGTGTCTTTTTTAGCTGAGTGAAGAATGCCTCGTGAACCGCATTCAACGCTTTACTCAGATCATCACGCTGGAGGATAACGGAGATGTTATATTCTGAAGACCCCTGTGCTATAGCCCGTACGTTAACACCATTACGGCCGAGGGCGTGGAACAACCGCCCGGCCATTCCAGGTGTATGGCGCATATTTTCTCCAACGATCGCCAAAACCGACAGATCGTTCTCGATCGCCAATGGCTCCAGCTTTTTAGCGCTGAGCTCAAGTTCAAACTCGAGTTCGATGAGCTGCTTAGCCTTGATCGCATCAGCGGGATGAATCGCAAAGGTGATGCTATGCTCGGACGACGACTGCGTGATCAGGACGACGTTGATGTGTTCGCGGGCGAGCATCGAAAAGAGCCGGCCACTAAAGCCCGCTTTACCAACCATCCCGCTTCCTTCAACGCTCAAAACGCTTATCTCATTAACCGACGAGATCCCTTTTATCGGCAGACTGGAAGGCTGACAATCATGCCGTATAACGGTGCCTGGAAAGTCAGGTTCAAACGTGTTTTTAATAACGATCGGTATCTTCTTCATGAATGCCGGCACCATGGTAGGCGGATAGATGACCTTTGCGCCAAAAAAGGAAAGCTCCATGGCTTCTGTATAGGAGAGTTCTGTTAACGGAAACGCTTTTTTAACGATCCGCGGATCGGCGGTCATCATCCCGTTAACATCCGTCCAGATCTGGATCTCCTCCGCGTTCAGTGCAGCGCCTAAGATTGCCGCCGTATAATCACTTCCCCCACGTCCCAGTGTGGTGACTTTCCCATCATCGTTACTTCCGATAAATCCGGTTACAAATAGCACCCTTTCAGAATCGCCGCAATAGAGATCTCTTATCAAAAGTTCGGTAAGCGCGGTATTAACATGAGCACCGCCAAAGCAGCTGTCGGTTTTGACCAGACCGGTCGCATCCGCAAACAGCGCTCCGGGTATCTGCAGTTCCGCGATCTTACTGACCATAAACGCCGAACATCGCTCACCGTAACTGAGAATACGGTCGCGACTTTGTAAAGTGAGTTCCTGCAGGCTCCGAACGCCCTGAAGCAGGTCGTCAAGCTCATTAAAGAGAAGCTTAAGGCGTGTCAGTACCGGGTTCTGCGAGTGCGGAGGCATTAATGTGTTTACTACGCCGAAATGCCGGTCCTGCAACTCCTGCAGCTGACCGGAATGGGGATTGCCGGAAGCCGCTCCTTCAGCCATGGCCACAAGCAAATTGGTCACCCCGCTCATGGCTGATAAGACCACCACCGGTCTGTTTCCTCCTGAGATCTCGTTTTCAACAAGGCCGATCAGCGTGCGGATACTGTCAGCTGAACCAACGGACGTACCGCCGAACTTTAAAACTTTCATAGCATCATAAAAACAAAAAAGCCTTCCTCTTTTGGAGGAAGGCTTAAGGTTAAGGTTGATTTTAGTATCAAAGTTACACCCAGCAACGGCTTCCTCCAGGCTTTCGCAGCGTGGTGGTAATAATCGTTGTAATGGTGTAAGTGCTGTTAATCATGTTATTGTTACTTTTGTAAAGTAAAAGGTTTATTTTAAGCTTGTCAATAACAAAGGATCATTTTTGCAAGAATAAAAAAATACCGGCCGGTTTCCAGCCATATTTTCAAAACAGACGATCAATGGGACGTTCAAATTATAATTTTTCAAATTCATGCAGGGGTTAGTCGTCAAATCGACGGGGAGCTGGTACCGTGTATTATCAGATCAGGGCAAGCTTGTAGACTGCCGGATCAAGGGTAAGTTCAGGATCAGGGGCATCACCACTACCAATCCACTGGCGGTCGGCGACCGCGTCGATTTCGAAATGGAGCCCGATCTCGGGACCGGTGTTATCACTAAACTGCACGAGCGCAAAAACTATATTATCCGAAAATCGGTGAACCTTTCCAAGCAGGCGCAGATCATTGCCGCTAATCTTGATCAGGCATACCTCGTTGTAACGCTCGCCTCACCGCGCACCTCGCTGGGCTTTATCGACCGCTTCCTGGTCACTGCAGAAGCTTATGATATTCCCGCCGGACTCATATTCAACAAGCTCGATCTGTTCAGCGACGAAGGACTTGATATCCTGGCTGAATATGAAAACATCTATACAAGTATCGGCTATCCCTGCTATAACGTATCGGCACTGAAAAAAACGAACACAGAACAGATCATCGAGCTTTTGAGAGACAGGGTGACGCTTTTCAGCGGGCATTCGGGCGTGGGAAAGTCCACCTTGATCAACTCAATATTACCCGGCCTCGACTTAAAGACCGGGGAGATCTCCGAATGGAGCGATAAAGGGCAGCATACAACCACCTTTGCGGAAATGTTCACCCTGCCGTTCGGCGGATTTCTGATCGACACGCCGGGAATACGGGAACTCGGCATAATCGATATCGAACAGCAGGAACTTGGCCACTTCTTTCCCGAGATCCGCGACCGTATGAACAACTGCAGGTTCAATAACTGCAGGCACATCAACGAACCGGGCTGCGCAGTACTTCAGGCCCTCGACGAAGGCGAAATTGAACCCAGCCGTTATGAAAGTTACTTGAGTATGTATCATGGTAATGACACAAGGGCATAGCGCAAATTGCATCTGCGCAATTCAAAACTAAAAACTCAAAATTCACATGCGGGCAGTCATACAACGGGTAACGGAGGCCAGTTGCACGGTAGAAGGAAATATCACCGGGCAGATCGGCACAGGTTTTTTGGTTCTCCTCGGCATTGAAGAAACTGATACGGCAGACGACCTTCAATGGCTCGCCCAGAAGATCGCCAACATGCGCATCTTCGGTGATGAGAACGGCCTGATGAACAA
>DASWXL010000140.1:0-2823 GCA_036405495.1 Sphingobacteriaceae bacterium
TGATTGTTTTTTACCTTGATAGACGCGTTATGATTATCTAAAACCTGCTTTACGATAAATAACCCTAAACCGGTTCCCTTAGTTTTCCGCGTCTCTTCACTCCCAACCCGATAAAACTTTTCAAAGATGCGCGATTTTTCCGCATCTCCAATACCTATTCCTTTATCCGCTACCGTGAAACAGATCTTATTGGCATTTCTTTCCAGCTTCACATCAACATCCTCACACGGGGGCGAGTACTTCACTGCATTTTCTATCAGGTTAGTTATAACCGACGTCAATGCAAACTTGTCCGCATAGATCTGAATGTCCCGCTGTACATCTAACTTAAGGATCTGCGTACTGCAGGTATGCACCTGCAAGCGGTCGGCGATCTTCTCCACCAAAGCTGAAAGGTCAAACTCTTCCTTGGGAAATGAATACGTATGATTTTCAATTTTGGTAGCCAGCAACATATTTTCTACAAGATCATCCAGACGCTCGATATCCTTCAATGAATTCTTAAGAAAGGTTTGCTGCTGATCCTTGTTCAGATCGCGTTTCAGAATGGTCTCGATATACAGCTTTATCGAAGCTAAAGGCGACTTAAGCTCATGGGTCACTGAAAGCTGAAAGTTCTTTTGCTGGTTCTGCACTTTTCGCTCTTTACTGATCGCACGGTGCAACTGATAAGCACCAATGAAAAACAGGAACAGGAAGACCGCTCCTTCACCTAAGATCATTCCTTTCCGCTGCGGAACAGCATCAATGATGAGAATACCCCACCAAACCAACTCGATTACCGCATAAAGCGTAAGGCAATAGAATATGATCAGGGGTTTTCTCATCACTCGCTAAGAGTTTCGTGGATTAAACACCAGGTCGAGACTTTCAAAAATAGCGCGCTTCGCCTTTTCAAGTTCAACTTTACTATGGGCGGCAGAAACAAAGCCTACTTCATAGCCCGATGGACCTAAATAAATGCCCCGGTTTAACAGCTCCCTATGGAATATCTTGAATTTTTCCATACTTGCAGCATCAATATCTTCCGCTTTCTGAATAGCTTCTTGATCGGTAAATGCGAACCAGAAGATCGAACCTATAGAAAACACTTTCAGTTTATAGTTGCGGGCCGTAGCAAAACGCTGAATAGAGGCTGTAAATTCCTGAGCCTTACTATTAAGGTCTTTATAAAATCCTGAGCGCGATAGTTCTGTAAGCTGGGCAATGCCTGCGGCCATGGCAACAGGATTTCCTGACAACGTCCCCGCCTGGTAAACCGGCCCCTCGGGTGAAATATTCGCCATGATCTCGGCCGATCCGCCGTAGGCGCCTACCGGCATTCCACCACCAATGATCTTACCGTAGGTAATGATATCCGGCCTGATCTCATAATGACTGGCCGCACCTTCAAAGCCTAACCGGAAACCGGTTATTACCTCATCAAAAATGAGTAACGCTCCGTTTTCGGTGCAAATATTCCGCAAAAACTGAATATATTCTTTGTCCTGGATCAGTAAACCGTTGTTAGCCGGCACCCCTTCGATAATTACTGCGGCGATCTCGTCTTTGAATTCTTCAAAAGCTTTTTTAACGGCTTCCTCATCATTCAGTGAAACTACAATAGTTTCATCGGCAAACGACTTTGGAACACCCGCCGACGAAGTTTCACCGAACGTGACCAGGCCCGAACCCGCTTTTACCAGCAAGGCGTCCACATGGCCGTGATAGCACCCCTCAAACTTCAGGATCTTATCCCGCCGGGTATACCCCCTTGCTAACCGGATTGCCGACATTACTGCTTCGGTTCCCGAGCTTACAAAGCGGATCTTCTCAATGTTCTTATTATTGCTGATGATCAGTTCTGCCAGCTCATTTTCAAGGGCCGTCGGAGCACCAAAGCTCATTCCCTTCTGAATCGCAGCTGTAACGCTTTCCCTTATTCTGGCATTGTTATGTCCCAGAATCAACGGTCCCCAGGAGCAACAAAAATCAATAAACTGGTTGCCGTCGGCATCCCACACAAAACAACCATCGCCTTTTTCAATGAACAACGGCGTTCCGTAAACTGAACGAAAAGCCCGAACCGGCGAGTTTACGCCACCGGGGAAGCAGGACTTTGCCTTCTCATACAGCTCGGCAGATCTTTCACGACTGATATCCGGTTTCCCCGTTGTATTCATCGGAATATCTTCCTCAGACCCGGAGAATATCTTTTTTAAGGAATCAAGCATCTTTCAAATTCAAAACATCCACCCTTTTTCAAGGATCTCACGGATATGGTAAGTAATGATAATATTAGCACCGGCACGTGCAAAGGCATACATGTTTTCCATCGTTACCTTCTGCTCGTCAACCCAACCTGCTTTTGCAGCCGCTTTCACCATGGAATATTCACCGGATACATTATAACAAGCTACCGGCAGGTTTGTATTCTGGCGCAGCTGATGTATAACATCGAGATATGCCAGGGCCGGCTTAACCATTAATATATCTGCACCTTCCTCTTCATCCAGAAATGCTTCCCGCATCGTTTCATTTGGATTGCGGAAATCCATCTGGTAAGCTTTACGGTCACCCTTGTTCGGCGCAGAATCGGCAGCCTCTCTGAAAGGGCCGTAATACGCCGATGCAAATTTGATGCTGTAGCTCATGATAGACGTATTCACAAATTCATTTTCATCGAGCTTTTGTCGGATTCCTAAGATACGTCCATCCATCATGTCAGAAGGAGCAACCATATCGGCCCCTGACTGAGCATGAGTTAAAGCCATTTTCGCTAATACTTCAACAGTTTCATCGTTGTGCACATAATCATGATGCATAATGCCGCAATGACCGTGC